>NZ_CP050191.1:4575326-4706179 GCF_011745145.1 Mycobacterium sp. DL440
GCACCCGCGGCGATTTCGGCAGCATCGAGGACAGTTCATCGCTGGCCGAAGCCCTGAGCGGGCTTGCCGAGAAGGAGACCCCAGGCATACCGCTGGTGGCACAGGGGCATTCGTTCGGTTCGGTGGTGACCCTGTTCCGGTTGCTCGGTGAGCCCGACCGGTACCGGGCCGGCATCATCTCCGGTGCCCCACTGGTACCGATCCCCGAAATGCTCGACCCGGACACCTCATTGGACCTGGATCCGAACTGGCTCTCGTCCGATCCGTTCTACCTCGACAGCCTGGAGAACGACCCGCTGGCCTTCGTCGACGCCGACGGAGCCGCACTCACCCGCGAGCTGGACCGAGCCTGGGACCGGTTCGGCGCCGAGCTGCCCAAGCTCACGGTGCCCACCCTGGCCCTGCACGGCTCGGCCGACGTCATCGCTCCGATCGGCGCGGTCAAGGCCTATGCCGAACAGATAGAACCGTTGCAGTTCAAGGAGTTTGACGGCAGCCGCCATGACATTCTGAACGAGTCGGTGCACCGTGAGGTCGCCGCGGACATCGTGGAGTTCATCGGCGCGCAGACCGGCTAACGGCCGGCGCCGTACCCCGCGGTGAGCCAGTAGATGGTCCGGTCCAGGCTGGGCAGGATCTCGGTGATCGCGATCTCGCCCGCGGTGAACCTGCCGACCAGCCCGAACACCAGGCTGGTGAGGATGTTGTCGAGATCGTGGACGAATACGTCGTCGACCCCGGCCAGAATGGACAGGCCCGCCGGTACCACCGCGTCGAGGCCGCGACGCACCAGGCGGTCCCCACCCGGCGCGGCCCTGGCCCGCGAGTACGCCCGCAGCATGTCGGGGTGCTTTTCCCACGGTTCGAAAATGGTGCGGAACATCCGGATCAGCGCCTCGTACAAGGACTCCCCCGACTCGCGGGTCTGCCCGGCCACTGCCGAATAGCGGTTCTCGGCCATCCACGAATCGAGCGCGGCAAGGATCAACTCGTCGCGGGTGGAGTAGCGCTTGTAGATCGTGGCCAGTGAGGTCTTGGCCCGGCGCGCCACCTCGCGCAGTTGCACAGCCTCATAACCCTCGGTCTCGAGGATCTCCACGACGATGTCGAGGATCCGGTCACGCTCATCTGCCACTTCGAAAACACCCTTGCCGCCGGAGAGTAACCAGGTTACCGTACCGCTGTAACACGGTTACAGCCATTCGGCGGAGCGAGGATCAATGGGAAATCTGGACGGAAAAGTCGCCTTCATCACCGGGGTAGCCCGGGGTCAGGGCCGCAGTCACGCGGTGGCACTCGCCAATGAAGGCGCCGCCATCATCGGTGTCGACATCTGCGCCGACATCGCCTCCAACCCGTACCCGATGGCCAGCCGCGCCGAACTCGACGAGACCGTCGCACTCGTCGAAGCCGCGGGCGGCAAGATGATCGGCACAGTCGCCGATGTCCGCGACTTCCACGCACTCAAGGCCGCGCTCGATGCGGGTGTCGAGCAGTTCGGGCGGTTGGACATCGTGCTCGCCAACGCCGGTGTCGCCCCCACGGCGTTTCGCGAAGTGACCATCGAAGAAGACCTCGAGATGTGGACCGATGCGGTCAGCGTCAACCTGGTCGGCTCATTCCACACCGCCAAGGCCGCCATCCCCCATTTGATCGAAGGCGGGCGGGGCGGATCGATCGTCTTCACCAGTTCGACCGCCGGGCTGCGCGGCTTCGGCGGCCTGCAGGGCGGAGGCCTGGGCTACGCGGCATCCAAGCACGGCATCGTCGGGCTGATGCGCACGCTGTCCAATGCACTTGCCCCACACAGCATCCGGGTCAACACCGTGCACCCCACCGCGGTGAACACCATGATGGCGGTCAACCCGGCGATGACGGCATTCCTGGAGAACTACCCCGACGGCGGTCCACATCTGCAGAACCCGATGCCGGTGTCATTGCTGGAGCCGCAGGACATCAGCGCAACCATCAGCTACCTGGTGTCCGACGCCGCCAAATACGTCACCGGGGTCACCCTCCCCGTCGACGCCGGCTTCACGAACAAGCTCTGATGGGGCGGGTCACCGGCAAGCGTGTGCTGATCACCGGCGCTGCACGCGGTATGGGCCGAAGCCACGCGGTACGCCTGGCCGAAGAGGGCGCCGACGTGATCCTGGTCGACATCTGCGAATCGTTGCCAGAGGTGGAATATCCCCTGGCCACCCGCGACGATCTGGACGAAACCGCCCAACTCGTCCGGGAGCTCGGCCGCCAGGCACTGACCTATGTTGTCGACGTGCGCGACGGCGAGGCTTTGAGCGCCGCGGTCGCCGACGGCGTCGAGAAGCTGGGTGGCCTGGAGGCCTCCGTCGCCAACGCCGGAGTTCTTACCGCGGGCACCTGGGACACCACCACCGCGGAGCAATGGCGCACCGTCGTGGACGTGAACCTGATCGGCACGTGGAACACCTGCTCGGCCGCGCTGCCGCATCTGGTGGAACGCGGCGGCAGTCTGATCAATGTCAGTTCGGTGGCGGGGATCAAGGGCTCGCCGCTGCACACGCCGTACACGGCGTCCAAGCACGGTGTGGTCGGCCTCAGCCGCGCCTTGGCCAATGAGCTTGCCGCGGTCAATGTTCGAGTCAACACGGTGCATCCCACCGGAGTCGCCACGGGGCTGCGCCCGGACACCTTGCACACCCTGATCCACGAGACCCGCCAGGACCTCGGGGCGATCTTCCAGAACGCGCTGCCGATCCAGATGACCGAGGCGCTGGACATCAGCAATGCGGTGCTGTTCCTGATCTCCGATGAAGCCCGGCACGTGACCGGGCTGGAGTTCAAGGTTGACGCCGGGGCGACGATCCGATGACCGCCTCCGATACCCGGTCCGAGCGTGGCAGACGCGAATTCGCCGAGGTGATGACGTTCGAGGCACCCCCCGACAACACAGCCGCGAACTCCGCATTGATCGACTTCGTGTTCGCCGAGGTGTGGCCGCGCACCGGGCTGTCCCGTCGGAACCGGCGCTTCGTCACCCTGCCATGCGTGGCGGCGGCGGACGCCGAAGGACCGTTGCGCGACCACGTGTACGCCGCGCTCAACAGCGGTGACGTCTCCATCGTCGAAATGCGGGAAACCGTGCTGCATTTCGCGGTATACGCGGGATGGCCCAAGGCCTCGCGGTTCAACGGCGTGGTCGACGAGCAGTGGGACCGGATTCACCGCGAACGGGGTCTGACCCCGCCCGCGCCGGAGCCGTTGCTGCCGCTGACCACGCCCAGCGATCCGGAGGACCGGCTGGTGTGCGGCGAGGAGTCGTTCCGGGACATCAACTGCATGGATTTCGCCCCCACCCGCGACAACCCGTACTCCGGGGCCGGGATCCTCAACTTCGTGTTCGGGGAGATGTGGTTACGGCCCGGGCTGGGCATGAAGGAACGCCGCCTGGTGACGGTGGCCTGCGTGGCCTTCCAGGATGCGCCGCTGCCGATCCTGAGTCACGTCTACGCCGCGCTCAAGAGTCGTGACGTCTCCTTCGACGAAATGGACGAGCTGGCATTGCATTTCGCCGCCTATTACGGCTGGCCCAAGGCTGCGAACCTCAACCTGGTGATCGGTGAGCAGAAGCAGCGGGTGCTGTCGGAGTGGGAAGCCGAGGCATGAAGTTCGAGCACATCTACCCGGCGACCGGCCAACCGAACGGAACCGTGGACCTGGCCGGGGCCACCGAGATCGACGCTGCGGTGGCCGCGGCAACGAAGGCACAGCGGGAATGGGTTTCGCTCACCGTCGATCGGCGCCGGGACCTGCTGATCGGCCTGGCCGACGTCGTGCACGACCGCCTCGACGAACTCGCGAAGCTCAACGTGGCCGACTACGCGGTGCCGATCTCGTTCGCCGGCACCGCAATGCTTCTCGAACGGTTCTTGCGGCATTTCGCGGGCTATGCCGACAAGCCGCACGGGGTGACAACTCCGGTCAACGGATCGTTCGACATCAATCTCGTCGAGCGCGAGCCGTACGGCGTCGTCGGCGTCATCACTCCCTGGAACGGCTCTCTGGTCGTCACCGGATCGTGCGTTGCCCCGGCCCTGGCCGCGGGCAATGCCGTCGTGCTCAAACCCTCGGAGCTCGCGCCGTTCGCGGCACTGCGTTTCGGTGAGCTCTGTGTCGAGGCGGGATTGCCCGACGGGCTGGTCACCGTCGTCCCCGCCAACGCCGAGGGCGGCGACGCCCTGGTACGTCATCCCGGTATCGGCAAGATCGCCTTCACCGGCGGCGGCGCGACAGCACGCAAGGTATTACAGGCCGCCGCAACGAATCTGACGCCGGTGGTCAGCGAACTCGGCGGCAAATCCGCCAACCTCATCTTCGCCGATGCCGATCTGGACCTGGCCGCCACGCTGTCGGCACACCAGGGCCCGCTCATGCAGGCTGGGCAGAGCTGCGCGTGCGCCAGCCGGATCCTCGTGCACGATGGTGTTTACGACGAATTCCTGGAGAAGTTCCTCGGCGTCGTCAGCTCAGCCCGCATCGATGACCCGATGGATCCCACGACCACATTCGGCCCGGTGATCAGCCAGGCCGCGGCCGACCGGATCCTGACCGCCGTCGACACCGCGGTGTCGACGAGGGCGGGTGAATTGTTGTTGGGCGGCAAGCGGATCGGCGGCGATCTCGCTGAGGGCTACTACATCGAGCCGACCGTGTTCGGCGGGGTGGACAACGCCTCGGAGCTCGCACAGCTGGAAACCTTCGGGCCGGTGGTCTCGGTCATGCGGTTCCGCGACGAGGACGAGGCCGTGCACATCGCCAACGACACTCCGTACGGTTTGAACGCGTTCGTGCAGACGACGGACTTGAACCGTGCACACCGGGTGGCCCGGCGGCTGGAATCCGGGTCGGTGTGGATCAACCAATTCAGCGACATCTCTCCGCAAGGCCCCTATGGCGGTTACAAGCAGAGCGGCTCCGGCCGCACCGGAGGTCTGGAAGGTCTGCACGAGTTCCAGCAGGTGAAGAACATCCGCATCGCCGTGCGCTGATTTTCCGGCCCCGGTTGACGTGAGCCAGGCAACACTCCACAATAACCGTCATGTTCGGTCATAAATCCACAATGACGGTCAGTCGTGCTGCCGGTTGAGCGTCAAGAGGCGATCGTCGAGGCGGTAGACACCGCACAGGCGATCAGCACCGACGAACTCGTCCGGCGGCTCGGGGTATCGGCCGAGACGGTTCGCCGTGACCTGGCCTTTCTCGAAGAACGCGGGGCACTGCGCCGCGTCCACGGCGGTGCGGCCGCGGTCGCCGACCACCGCCCCATCGAGCCGTCCTACTCCGAGCGCAAGATGATCCGCCACCAGGCCAAAGCCCAGTTGGCCCGGGTCGCCGCCGGACTGCTCGAAAACGGACAGACGGTGATCATCGACATCGGGACGACAGCCGTCGCCGTCGCCCAAGCCATTCCCCGCGGGTTCACCGGAACCGTGATCACCCCGTCGCTGCCCGTCGCGGTGGAGCTGGCCGACCGCCCCGGAATCGAGTTGCTACTGGCGGGCGGTCGGATCCGGGCCGGTGACCTGGCCTGCTCGAACGCCCACACCAAGGCCGTCTTCAACGACATCTACGCCGACATCGCACTGCTCGGGTCCGGCGGCGTCGATGCGGCGGCCGGACTCACCGACTTCCACCTCGACGAGATCGACGTGCGCCGCACGATCATCGCCAACAGTGCACGCAGCTACATCCTGGCCGACTCGTCCAAGCTCGGACAGGTCGCGCCCTATCGAGTGTGCGATCTGAGCGCCGTCAACGGACTGATCACCGACCAAAGCACCGACCCTGCCGTCGTAACCGCTTTCCAGGAGACGGGAGGTGTGGTCATGCCGGCACGGCCGGCAAGCGCCTGAAACGGGTGCGGGCGACGTTGCAGCGTCGCCCGCGGACCGAGCCATTCCTTCGCGAAACAATCCATTTCAGCCAGAAAGCCCGATCGATGCCCAATTCTTCCACACCGCACACACCACCTAACAGATCTGAAAACGTCACTGAAAGTGTTTCCAAGTACGGGTACACCGAGACCCTGGAACGCGGCACCGGCAAATTTGCCTCGTTCGCCGTGGCCTTCGCGTTCGTCTCGATCGCCACCGGAATCTTCACCACCTACGGCAGCGTGCTCAACAGCTCCGGCCCGATGGGCATCTGGACCTGGCCGTTCGTGATCGTCGGCCAGGTGGCCGTGGCACTACTACTCGGCTCACTGGCCGCACGTATCCCCGTAACCGGCTACGCATACCAATGGGTGTCACGACTGGCCAACCCGATATTCGGCTGGATCACCGGATGGATCTCCTTCACCTTCCTGGCCATCGTGGTGGTCGCGGTGGACTACACCGTCGCCGCCACCGTGGTACCGGCACTGTTCGATTTCGAGGGCACCGCTGCGACGGGCTTCCTGATCACAGCAGGCGTCATGCTGCTGCAGGCACTGCTGGTCGGGTTGTCCACCAAGTGGACCGAACGGGTCAACAACTTCGCCGTCACCGCCGAGCTGATCGTGATGGTCGCGCTGGTGGTGCTGCTGTTCATCGTCGGCGTCATCGCGCACAAGCTCTCGGTTGGAAACCTGTTCTCCCACGGCGCAATCCCCACCGAGAACTACTGGAGTTTCGGCACCGCCACCTCGGTGGGGCCATGGATGCTCGGCTTCCTGCTCGGCGCCTTCACCATCGTCGGCTTCGAGTCGGCAGCCAACCTCGCCGAGGAGACCAAGCACCCCGAAGTCGTTGTGCCGCGCGCGATGTGGCAGGCCGTACTGGCCTCTGGCATCCTGGGCTTCCTGTTCCTGCTGGTGGTGACCGCCGCCGTCAACGATCCTGTCGCGCTTGCGCAGTCGGGCACGCCGATCGCCGATGTCATCCGTGACATCCTCGGCTCGTTCGTCGGCACCGCGCTACTGATCTTCGTCGCGGTCGGAATCTTCGCCTGCGGCCTGGTCATCACGATGAGTGGAGTGCGGCTGGTCTGGGCGATGTCACGCGATCAGCGGTTCCCCGGATGGCAAGCGCTGCAGAAGGTCTCCCCTCGGTTCAAGACACCGCTGAACGCCACGGTGGCCATGTTCATCATCTCGTCGGTGATCCTGGCGCTGTTCTCGACCAGCACCGACGCGCTGTTCAAACTGTTCTCGGCGGCAACGTTGCTTCCGGCGATCATCTACGCCATCACCGTCGGGCTCTACATCACCAAGCGCCGCCAACTGCCGCCCACTGCCGGCTTCAGCCTCGGCCGGTGGGAGGTCCCGGTCATCGCGGTCGCGGTCGCCTGGCTGCTTCTCGCGCTGTCGCTGTTTCGTGACGTCTCCTTCCGCGATCCCTGGCTCTACGTCCTCGTGATGGTGGCTATCGGCGCGGTCTATCTCGGCTACCTGCTGATCACCCGCGGCCGCGACGGACTCAAGATGCCCGGGCTGTCCTCGATCGACGCCGAACTGGACCAGGTCGCGGGCGACACCGAGGGTGCCGTGAGATGACGGTTCTGGCCATCGACCAAGGCACCTCGGGTACCAAGGCGATCGTTGTCGACCCCGAGCAGGGTGTCGTCGGCGTGGCCGAACGGTCTGTGCACCCGCGCTACCTCGAGGGCGGCGGCGTCGAGCAGGACCCGGCAGAACTGCTGGAGTCCGTGCTCGGCGCCGGACGAGCCGCGCTCGCGGAAGCCGGCCGCCCAATCGATGCGGTGTCTCTGGC
Organism: Mycobacterium sp. DL440; assembly: GCF_011745145.1. Lineage (NCBI taxonomy): Bacteria > Bacillati > Actinomycetota > Actinomycetes > Mycobacteriales > Mycobacteriaceae > Mycobacterium > Mycobacterium sp. DL440. The sequence goes on from NZ_CP050191.1 coordinate 4,583,057, forward strand.
GAATCAGGGCGAAACCGTGCTGGCCTGGGATCCCGGCACCGGCAAGCCGCTGACCCAGGCCATCGTGTGGCAGGACCGCCGGGCCGAGGCGCTGTGCGCCGACCTCGGCCAGCACGCCGACATGGTCGCCGCCCGAACCGGATTGGTGCTCGACCCGTATTTCTCGGCACCCAAGATGGCTTGGCTGCGGCGCAATGTCCAGACGGCCGGCGTGATAACCACGTCCGACACCTGGCTGCTGCACCAGCTCACCGGCGAGTTCGTCACCGATGCCACCACTGCCAGCCGTTCGGCTGCCGTGGAGTTGGGTGCCCGGGACTGGAGCCCCGAGTTGCTCTCACTGTTCGGTCTGGACGGCGAACGCCTGCCCCGGATTGCGGCCAACGACGAGATCATCGGCACCACATCGGCTTTCGGTCCCGACGTCGCGGTCGGCGGGATCGTGGTGGACCAGCAGGCCGCGCTGCTGGCCGAGGCCTGCCTCGAACCGGGCATGGCCAAGTGCACGTTCGGCACCGGCGCATTCCTGCTGTCCAACGCCGGCACCACCCCGGTGCGCTCCACCACTGGCCTGACCTCGTCGGTGGCTTGGCGGGTCGGCGGGGTCGACTCGTTCTGTATCGACGGCCAGGTCTACACCGCTGCGTCGGCTGTGAAATGGCTGGCCTCGCTCGGCATCATCAGCGGGGCCGCGGAGATGGACGGCATCGCCGAATCCGACAATGCCGGCGTGCTGTGCGTACCCGCGCTGGCGGGCCTGGCCGCGCCGTGGTGGAAATCCCAAGCCACCGCGACGATCTCGGGCATGACCTTGTCCACCGGGCGCGGCCACGTCGTGCTGGCGGTATTGCAGGGGATCGCCGCACAGGTCGCCGAGCTGGTCTCGGCGATCGACGCCGACGCACCACCGTTGACCCGGCTGCGCGCTGACGGCGGGCTCACCCAGTCCACGGTGCTGATGCAGGCCTGCGCCGACATCCTGCAGGTTCCCGTCGACGTGTACCCGTCGGCACATGCCACCGCGCTGGGCGCCGCCGCGCTGGCCCGGCTCAGCCTGGCACCCGCACAGCCGGTGTCCGACGTCGTCACCGACTGGACACCATCGGCCGGTTACGAACCCCGATGGAGCCCGGCCCGAGCGACCGAATTCCGCTCGGCGTGGCGAGAACTCGCCGAAACCACGTACAACCAGGAGATTTCATGAACACCCCGACCTCGGACGGCTTTGACGTCGTGGTCATCGGAGCCGGCATCGTCGGCTCAGCCATCGCGCGCGAGCTGTCCGGATACCGACTGTCGGTGGCCCTGCTCGAAGCCCGCGACGATGTCGGCGACGGCACCAGCAAGGCCAATACCGCGATCCTGCACACCGGATTCGACGCCAAACCGGGCACGCTTGAATCCAGGATGGTCAGCCGGGGCTACGAATTGCTGTCGGAGTACGCGACACACGCCGGAATCCCGGTCGAACACACCGGGGCCATCCTGGTGGCCTGGGACGACGAACAGCTCGACGCCCTACCGGGTTTGAAGGAAAAGGCCGAGGCCAATGGTTATCAGCTTTGCCAGATCGTGGATTCCGCGGCCGTGTACACCGCGGTCCCCGCGCTGGGTCCGGGCGCGCTCGGCGGGCTCACCGTGCCCGACGAATCGATCATCTGCACCTGGACTGTCAACCTCGCACTGGCTACCGATGCCGTCAACCGCGGCACCACGCTGCTGACCGATCACCGCGTCGAACGTGTCGAAACCGACGCCGAGGGCACCACCCTGCACACCAACGCCGGCGCGGTGCGCGCCCAGTGGGTGGTCAACGCTGCCGGGCTGGGCGCCGACGTCATCGACAACCTGTTCGGCTTCTCGCGATTCACCGTCACCCCGCGCCGCGGCGAGCTCATCGTCTACGACAAGCTGGCCCGGCCACTGGTCGACAAGATCGTGCTGCCGGTTCCGACGTCGCGCGGCAAGGGCGTTCTGGTCAGCCCCACGATCTACGGGAACGTCATGCTGGGCCCCACCTCCGAGGATCTGACAGACCGCTCCGCGACGGGCACCTCAGAGACCGGTTTCGAGTTCCTGCTCGAAAAGGGCCGGGCGCTCATGCCGCGGCTGCTGGCCGAGGAAGTCACCGCGACCTACGCCGGGCTTCGCGCCGCCATCGACCACGGCGATTACTTGATCGAACCCGATCCGGCACAGCACTATCTGCTGATCGGCGGGATCAGATCGACCGGCCTGACCGCCGGTATGGCCATCGCCGAATACGCCCGCGATCAACTGGTTTCGGCCGGACTCGACCTGACCCCGGCCGACGAACTGCCCGACCCTCCGCGGATGCCCAACCTGGGCGAGACCTTCCCCCGTCCCTATCAGCAGGCCGAGAAGATCGCCGCCGACCCCGCCTATGGCCGGATCGTGTGTTTCTGCGAACGCGTCACCGAGGGTGAACTGCGCGACGCCTGCCATTCCGTCATCCCACCCGCAGCCCTGGAGGGCCTGCGACGACGCACCCGCGTGATGAACGGCCGCTGCCAAGCGTTCTACTGCGGCGCCGAAGTGCAGTCGGTCTTCGAGCGGGAATCGCAGGGGACGACCCGATGAGCACCCACGACGTCGCGATCATCGGAGGTGGGCCCGCGGGCCTTACCGCCGCCGCTGACCTGGCCGGCTCGGGTCTGAATGTGGTTGTGCTGGAACGCGAATCCGCGGCCGGCGGCATCCCTCGGCACAGCGACCACCCGGGCTACGGCATCCGCGACATGAAAACCTCGATCAGCGGACCCGCCTACGCTCGCCGTCTGGTCAGCGAAGCCATCGCGGCCGGAGCGCAGATCCGCACCAACACCATGGTCACCGGCTGGGCCGGCGACACGTCGCTGGAACTCACCTCGCCCGTGGGCCGCGAGTGTCTCGACGCCCGCGCGGTCATCCTGGCCACCGGGGCGCGCGAGCGGGCGCGCCCCGCTCGCATGATCCCGGGCGATCGGCCCGGCGGCGTCTACACCACCGGGCAGCTGCAGAACATCGTGCACCTGAAGCACCGCAGCGTCGGCAAGCGCGCCGTCATCGTCGGCGCCGAGCTGGTCAGTTACTCCGCGGTGCTCACCCTCAAGCACGTCGGATGCGAAACCGCCCTGATGACAAGCGAATACCCCTCGCCCGAGTCCTACGCGGTGTTCAACCTCGCCGGCCGCACCCCGTTCATGGGTGTCACGGTGGCCACCACCACCCGGGTAACCCGCATCATCGGCAAGGGTGTGGTCGTAGGCGTGGAGGTCGAGAACACCCGTACCGGTCAGCGCCGCATCGTGGCATGCGACACCGTGGTGTTCACCGGCGACTGGATTCCCGACCACGAGCTGGCCCGTTCCGCCGGGCTCGACATGGACCCGAGCAGTCTGGGGCCCGTCGTCGATACCGCGCTGCGGACCAGCCGGGAAGGCGTGTTCGCGATCGGCAACCTGCTGCACCCGGTGGACACCGCCGATATCGCCGCGCTGGACGGCCGTCACGTGGCCACCCAGGTGCGCCGCTACCTCGGCGGCGCGACCACCCCGGACCACGGGATCCGCATCGAGGCCGCAGCCCCGCTGCGTTGGGTCGCGCCCAGCCTGCTGCGGCCCGGCGACCCCGCGCCCGCCCGGAAACGACTGCTGCTGTGGACCGACACCCTGGTGCGTATACCGAAAGTGGTTGCGCGACAGGATGGCAAAGCCATCGGTCGCAAGACGCTGCCGTGGCCCGCCTCACCGGGACGCGTGTTCCGGGTGCCGTCGAGCATCCTCGACGGGGTCGATCACCGCGGCGGGCCGATCACCCTTTCGCTGGGGTGAACCCGATGTTCAGTTCGGTGAGACCGCGCAGCAGGAACGTCGGCTCGTAGGAGTACTGCCGCTGTCCGGCGGGACCGTGCGCCGACTCGTCAATCGTGATGTCCCGCATGCGGTCCAGCAGGCGACGAACGGTGATCTGCCCTTCCACCCGGGCCAAAGGTGCCCCGGCGCAGGTGTGGATGCCGCGCCCGAAGGCGATGTGCTCACGGACGTTCTTGCGATCCGGACGGAAGGTCTGGGGATCGTCGAACTTGCGGGGATCGCGGTTGGCCGCGCCGAGGCACAGCATCACGACGGTCCCCGCCTTCAAAGGGACGCCGCCGAGCGTGGTGGTCTTGCGGACCAGCCGGAAATCGATCTTCGTCGGCGAATGCATCCGCAGCGCCTCCTCGATGAAAGTCGGGATGCCGTCCGGATTCTCACGCAGCATCTGCTGGTATTCGGGGTGATCACCGAGGGTCTGCACCGCAGCGGTGAGCAGCTTGGTGACGGTCTCCTGCCCGGCGGCGAACAGGAAGGTGGCCGGCTTCACCACCTCCAGCAGCTCCGGGGTCGCACCGTCGGGATAGGTGGCGGTAGCCATGCCGGAGAGCACGTCGCCGCGGGGCTCGCGCCGGCGTTCGGCGAGGTATCCGGCGAACTTGTCGTCCAGATACCCCAGCGGGTCGCGGCCGACGGCCGACCCGTCGAGGGCACCGACATGGTTGCCCTCCGGAGGCCCCGCGCCCAACTCGGCGAGAAACTCAGGCCGGTCCGCCTCGGGAACGCCTAGTAGGTCGATGATCGCCGAGGTGGCAAAGGGTTTCGCGTACTCCGACAGGAACTCGCATTTTCCGTTGTCGATGAACTGATCGATCTGGTGATCGACCAACTGCCACATGTAGTCCTCGTTCTCCTTGAGCCGCCGTGGCGTCAGCAGCTTGCTCAGCAGGGAGCGAGCCCGCTCATGCTGCGGCGGGTCCATCACCACCATGTGCTCGTGGATCGGGAACAAGTGGCGGTGCGCCTCGATCTGCTCGCTGATGTCGTCACCCTCGGGTTCGAAGGGCAGCGGCGGGAACAGACCGCCGATCGCGTTGACCGCCGAGAAGGAGGCGTGGTCCTTGAACGCCGCCATGACTTCCTGGTAGCCGGTCACGGCCACCACCCCGTGGTGCGGTTCGGCGAACACAGGCCCGTTGCTGCGCAGGTACTCGTAGTACTCGTACGGGTCCTGAGCTACAGCCGGGTCGGCGAAGTAGTCGACTGAGGCGAGATCGGTCATGGCTCACTGGCCTTTCGTGCTGGTGTTCAGCAGGCTGATCGCCTGGCGCGGGCAGGCGTCGACGGCGGATTTGACGTTGTCCCAGGTATCTTGATCCCACTGCCTGTCCGGCTGGGTAGCGCCGGCCACCTCATCGTCGGACAGGTCGAAAACCTCGGGGGCGAGTTGGATGCACAGCGCATGGCCCTCACACAGGCCGACGTCCACATGCACCCGGGTCGCACTCATGTCTTCGGGCTCTCTTTCCTCAGTTCGAAGTTTGATCAATCGATCAAACCGTTAGGATGGCTCATGCTTACCACCCCCGACCTTCGGCGGTCAAGGACATCGCACGGCCAGAAACATCTGTTGTCGGGCAATGGTTTTCGGAGACTGCACTGATGCCGGCGGCACGCGCGGCCAAGGAGAAGGACGCGGGCACCCGCAGGCGCCTGATGGAGGCAACCGCCCAGGTCATCCGGGACGAGGGATACGCCGCGGCCACCACCCGGCGGATCGCGGCCGTGGCCGGTGTCCGTTCGGCGCTGGTCTACTACTACTTCGACACCCTCGACGACCTGTTCATCTCGGTGCTGCGCAGCGGTGCCGACGCCGCCCTGGCCCGGATGCGCGAGGCTCTCACCACCGACGATCCACTGCGGGCCTTGTGGCTGATCAACTCCGACTCGCGGGTGACCGGCCTCAACACCGAGTTCATGGCATTGGCCAACCACCGCAAGCCGATCAGCGTCGAATTGAAGGCCTACTCCGAGCGGGTTCGCGACATCGAGGCAGCTGCCATGGCGGGAGTCCTGCGTGCCCACGGTGTGGACATGGAGGAGTTTCCGCCTGTCGTGATGTCAATGCTGCTCACCCAGTCCGCCCGCAGCCTGTGCAACGAAGAGGCGGTCGGCGTGACCGAGGGCCACGCCGAGTTCCGCGCCTTCGTCGAGCGATTCCTGCGCCGGTTCGGCAGCGAGGCGGCCGCTACTTGAGCATGCTGCCCGCGTCCACCGTGACCGGCAGACCGGTGATGTAGCGGGCCTCATCAGAGGCCAGGAACAGCACCGCGTTGCTGATGTCGACGGGCTCAACCCAACCGACCGGCAGCACATGCATCATCTGGGCGACCACGGCCATGTCGTCGGGACCCGGGTTCTCCAGGTCGGGGCGGAACAGCTTCATCGTGCCCTCGTTCATGAACATCGGGGTGTTGACGTTCGTCGGACACACCGAGTTCACCCGGATCGAGTGCTGACCCAACTCGACGGCGAAACTGCGCATCAGGCCGATCACACCGTGCTTGGCCGCGATGTAGTGGCCGGTATGCGGGTATGCCTTGAGCCCGCCGACCGAACTGGTCAGGATGATCGATCCGCCCCTGCCACCGGAAAGAATGTGCGGCACTGCGGCTTTCACGGACTTCCAGACACCGGACAGATTGACGCCGATCATGTCGTCCCAGTCAGACTCTTTGGTCTCGTGCAGGACATCGCCACCGTTGCCGATCCCGGCGTTGGCCACCACGATGTCGAGTCGGCCCAGTTGCTCCACACCGCTGTCGACGGTCTCTTTGAGCGCGCCGAAGTCACGCACATCGAGCTCGGCGGTGACGATACGACGGTCGAGACCCTTGATCAGATCCGCCGTTTCGGCCAGATCGTCCGGGGTGGACGCCGGAATCGCACTGGTGTCGGTAATGGGGGCGCAGACGTCGACCGCGATGATGTCGGCGCCCTCTTGCGCCAATCGCAGCGCATGGCTGCGCCCCTGTCCGCGTGCCGCACCGGTAACCAGGGCGACCTTGCCCTCTACCCGACCAGTCATGTGTGTCCTCTTTCCATCGTTTTGATCGATTGATCAAACCCTGGCATCACCCAAGGACAGTGTCAAGGATCACTTTGATCGACTGATCAGGCCGGGGCGCCGGTACAAACGGAACTGGGCCCCACCCTGACGGATGGGGCCCAGCTACGCACCGTGCTACTTGTTACGAGTCAGAGCCCGAGCTCTTCTTGGAGCCACTGGACCCCTTCGACTTGTCAGCTCCGCCGGCCTTGGTCGCCTTGGGCTTGGTCTCCTTCGCCTTGGTTTCCTTGGCCGAGCTCTCCTTGGCCGAGCTCTCCTTGGCCGTGGTGTCCTTGGCGGTAACCTTCGATTCCTTGGTCTTGGCCTGCCGGGCTTCCTTGGCGTCGTTGATCTTGGCCTTGATCCGGTCGGTGATCTTGGTCCTGCCCTTGGCTGTGTCATCGGCCTTCACGGACTTGTCAGCCACCAGCGTGGCAACGGATCCGGCGGCAGCCTCATCCGTCGCCGCGACCTTCGGAGCCTCAACGGCCACGGTCTCGACCTTCGGAGCCTCAACGGCCACGGTCTCGGACTTCGGAGCTTCGACCGCCGGGGCCGCTTCCTTCACCGACTCGGCAACCGGGGCCGATTCCTTCACCGACTCGGTCAGCGCCAGCTTAGGCGCGAACGCGGAAACCAGCTGAGCGGCGACGCTCTGGGGCACCGACGACACGGCCGATGTCGGGGCGGGCGTCTCCGGGGTGTTGTCGATGGCATCGGCCAGGCTCTTGGGGATGTTCACCAGCAGGTTCTGCAGGAGACCCGCGACCACCCGGGCGCCACCCTGCTCGCCGGGCTCGGCCCAGGTGAGGAGGGCCGGCCACTCGGTGTAGCCCCCGGTACCCGTCTCGGGGTCGGCATCGGAGTATTTGAATCCGTTGAGTGCCGCGTTGACGAGGATCCCCGGCGTGTTGACCACGGCGTTGAAGGCCCCCTGCGCGTCACCGGCGGCGACGCTGGTGCTGACCGCCTCGGCAATGCGTGCGAGCTCGAACGCAGGGCCGCTGATCGTCGCGAAGGCACCCTGGAACACAGCGCTGACGAGAACGCTGGAGGTAAAGGTCGCGGCGACGAGGTTCGTGAAGTTCTGCGCGATCTGCTCCGGGATACCGGTCAGATACTCGGTTTCGCCACGCGGAATGCCCGAGAGAATGAACCCGGGAGCGATCAGCGGACCGAAGGCGCCCTGGAACGCGTACAGCATGGAGGCGTTGAACAACTCGTACGCGCCGGCGATATCGCCCGCCTCGAGTGCGGCCTGCGCCGCGTCCAACTTGACCTTGCCGTTGCGGCCGTCGTACCAGGTCTCCAGCGAGGTCGGGATGGCTTGGAACGCTGAACCGAACTTCTCCGCGTAACCCTGCTGGTTCTCCAGCACCTGGCCCAGCAGCGGTGCCGGATTGGCTGCGAGCGCGGCGCCCAGAGACTGCAGGTTGCCGAACGTGTTGCTGAACAGCGTCCCATAGACATCGACCGGCGAGGCGGTGGCGTCCATCGTCGCCGCAGTCAGGTCGTAGGCGAAGCTCTGCGCCTGCTGAATGAGGGTCGTGTTCTGGGCAACCGGGGTCACCGCGAGCGCGCTGGCACTCACCATGGCGACGCCGGCGATAAGGAACCGATCCTTCCGGCTCACCACTGGGGTGTCACCGGAGGAGAGGGCAGGTAGGGGCACGGAAACTCCTGAAGCTGATAATTGACTGAGGAACGACCAAAAATTAGCTTAGCTTTCCCTAAATATCAATAGGTATGCCTACCCTGACCATCTGCATCGTAAATATGTGCTGAAACACGAACTGGGGCCCCCTCTCGTGGGAGGGGGCCCCAGCCGTGTCAACGACAGAAAGTCAGAGCCAGGTATCGGGCGTGGTCGCCGTCAGGAACGCATCCAGATCGTCACGCCACTGCGCCGGGGTGTTCTTGTCCGGCTCGATCCCGGTGTACTCACCGCGGTAGAACAGCAGCGGTCGGGGCTTGCGTTTGGGGACCTCGGACAACGAATGCACCGAACCGAACACCACGAAGTGGTCCCCACCGTCGTGCACGGAATGCACGTTGCAGTCGATGTGGGCGAGGCTGCCGTCAATCACCGGAGAGCCGAGTTCCGAAGGGGCCCAGTCGATCCCGGCGAACTTGTCCGGCGCCTTGGAGCCGAACTGCGCGGACACATGCTGCTGCTTCTCGTGCAGCATGTTCACGCAGAACTTCCCACTGGCCTCGATGGCCTGCCACGCCCGCGACTGCTTGGTGGGGCAGAACAACACCAGCGGCGGGTCCAGCGAAAGCGCCGCGAACGACTGGCAGGCAAAGCCGATCGGCACGTCCTCGTGCAGGGTGGTGATCACTGTGACGCCAGTACAGAACTGGCCGAGCACATTTCGGAACGTGCGCGGGTCGAGCGGCTGAGCCTCGGTCATAAAAAAGCCTGTGTCACTTGAATCCGACGGAGAAATCGTGGCCCCAGAGACTGATCCCGACGCTCTCGCGGGCGATCCAGCTCTCATCCTCGACTTCCAGTCCCTCACAACCGAATTCCATGTCGAACCCACCCGGGGTCTTCATGTAGAAGGACAGCATCTTGTCATTGATGTGCCGGCCCAGCGTCGCCGACATCTTGACCTTGCGGCGCTGCGCGCGATCCAGGCACAAGCCGACATCGTCGGAGTTCTCCACCTCGACCATCAGGTGCACGATGCCGGTCGGGTTGGGCATCGGCATGAAGGCCAGCGCGTGGTGGCGCGGGTTGCAGCCGTAGAAGCGCAGCCACACCGGATCGCCGTCGGCCGGGCGACCCGCGAGCTGCGGGGGCAGCTGCATCGAGTCGCGCAACTTGAAGCCCAGCACGTCCTGATAGAACGCCTGCGCCGCGGCATCGTCGTTACACGTCAGCACCACGTGCCCGAGGCCCTGCTCAGCGGTGACAAACTTGTGGCCATAGGGGCTGACGAACCGGCGGCCCAGATACTGCGCACCGTAGAACGCCTCGAGGACATTGCCTGCGGGGTCGGAGAACCGGATCAGGCCCTCGACGCGGCGCTCACGAATCTCGTCCCTGGTGCCCTCGACGAAATCGACGCCCGCCTTGGACAGGCTCTCCCGCACGGTCTGCAGCGCGGGAGCGTCGGCAACCTCCCAACCGGAGATCAACAACCTGTCCTGATCGCCCGGCACGATCACCAGGCGGGCCGCGAAATCGTCCATCCGCAGGTAGAGTGCGTCCGGGATGGAACCCTCGCCCTCCACCATGCCGAGAACCTTCACGCCGAACTGGCGCCACGCCGCCACGTCGGTGGCCTCGATGCGCATGTAGCCGAGTGCCTTGATGCTCATCTGCTAACCCCCAAGGAAATCGATGGTGAGCTTGTTGAACTCGTCGAACTTCTCGACCTGAGCCCAGTGTCCACACTGCCCGAAGACATGGAGCTGAACCCGCGAAATCTGCTTGAGCGCCACCAGTGCGCCGTCGAGCGGGTTGACCCGGTCCTCACGGCCCCAGATCAGCAGCACCGGCTGACGCAGCTTGTACACCTCGCGCCACATCATGCCGAGCTCGAAATCAGCACCGGCGAACGACTTACCCATCGCGCGGGTGGCAGCCAGTGACTCCGGCGTGCTGGCAATCGCGAACCGCTCGTCGACCAGCTCAGGGGTGACCAGCTTCTGGTCGAACACCATGATCCGGATAAAGGCTTCGAGGTTCTCGCGCGTCGGTTCGAAGTTGAACTTGGCGAGCGCCTTGACGCCTTCGGTCGGGTCCGGCGCGAACAGGTTGACGCTCAAGCCGCCCGGGCCCATCAGGATCAGCTTGCCCGCACGGTCCGGGTAGTCCAACGCGAAGCGGACCGCGGTGCCGCCGCCGAGCGAGTTGCCCAGCAGCGGGATCCGGCCCTGCAGACCGAGGTGGTCGAACAGCCCGAGCAGCGCCTTGGCGCTGTAGCGGTTGTACTGCTCGTGCTCGGTGTGCTTGTCGGAGTGCCCGTAGCCGGGCTGGTCGACCGCGAGCACATGGTAGTGCTCGGCCAGCACCGCGATGTTGCGGCCGAAGTTCGACCAGCTCGAGGCGCCGGGGCCACCGCCGTGCAACAGCACGATGGTCTGCGCATTCGGGTCACCGGCCTCGTGGTAATGCAGCCGCATGTCATCTCTGACCTGCGCGTAGCGCGAGGTGGACTCGAAGGTGATCTCTTGCGTGGCAGTCATGTGTCAGACCATCGTGTCGGCCGGGGGCAGGCCGAACTCGTTGTTGCCGAAGATCAGGTAGGCCCGCTCGGGATCGTTGGCGGCGTGCACCCGGCCGGCGTGAGCGTCACGCCAGAACCGCTGCACCGGAGCGTCGTTGGACAGCGCGGTGGCACCCGAGGCCTCGAAGAGCCGGTCGATCGAGGCGATCGCACGGCCGGTGGCACGCACCTGATCGCGACGGGCGCGGGCCCGCAGCTCGAACGGGATCTCCTCACCCGCGACCAGCAGTGCGTACTCGTCGGCGACATTGCCCGACAGCTGACGCCAGGCCGCGTCGATGTCGCTGGCCGCCTCGGCGATCCGGATCTTGGCGAACGGATCGTCCTTGGCTTTCTCGCCGGCGAAGGCGGCGCGGACGCGCTTGCCCTGGTGCTCGACGTGCGCGTCGTAGGCGCCGTAGGCCATACCCACGATGGGGGCCGAGATGGTGGTGGGATGGATTGTGCCCCAAGGCATCTTGTACACCGGAGCGGTGTTGGTCTGGTACCCGCCGGCGGTGCCGTCATTCATCGCCTTGTAGGACAGGAAGCGGTGCTTGGGCACGAACACGTCCTTGACCACGACGGTGTTGCTGCCGGTGCCGCGCAGCCCGACGACGTTCCAGACGTCGTCGATCTGGTAGTCGGTGCGCGGGATCAGGAAGCTGCCGAAATCGACCGGCCGGCCGTCCTTGATGACCGGGCCACCCAGGAAGGCCCAGCTGGCGTGATCGCAACCCGAGGACCAGTTCCAGGCGCCGTTGACGATGTAGCCGTCACCGGTCTCGGTCACGACACCGGCACCCATCGGGGCGTAGGACGAGGAAATCCGGACCGAGGTGTCCTCGCCCCAGACATCTTCCTGAGCCTGCTGATCGAACAGCGCCAGGTGCCAGTTGTGCACACCGATGATGCCGGCCACCCAGCCGGTGGAACCGCAGGCGCTGGCCAACCGCCGGACCGCCTCGTAGAAAACCGTCGGGTCGCACTGGAGGCCGCCCCACTGCTCGGGCTGGAGCAGCTTGAAGAAACCGATGTCTTCCAGTGCCTTGACGTTCGCATCGGGCAGCTTGCGCAGATCCTCGGTCTCCTGAGCGCGCTCACGCAGCGTCGGCAGCAGTTCGTCGATGCCGGCCAGAACTGCCTGGACGTCACGCTGTTCAATGGATGTCACGGAATGCCTCCCAAGAATCGGACTGCGATGAGCGCGAGCTGACCGCCTAGACAGAGACTAGAACACGTTACGATTTGTGTCGAGTAGCGCCCGGCAATGCAGGGCTGGACCTGGGCAAGTACATTTTTGTAACATGTTCTAGTTATGAGTGATGAGAGGGTCCAGCCGTGACTGATGAACCATTGGGCAGCCATGTGCTCGAACTGCAGGTGAGCGCGGTCATCGAGGAGACGGCCGACGCGCGTTCCCTCGTGTTCTCTGTACCTGAGGGTTCCAACGTCCCCGCCGATCGGTTGCGCTACTCCCCGGGGCAGTTCCTGACGCTGCGGATACCGAGCGATCGCACCGGCTCGGTGGCCCGCTGCTATTCGCTGTCCAGCTCGCCGGTGACCGACGATCAGCTGACCGTCACGGTCAAGCGAACTGCCGACGGCTACGCGTCGAACTGGCTGTGCGACAACGCCCACGCCGGCATGAAGATGCACGTGCTGGCCCCGTCGGGCACGTTCGTGCCGCGCGACCTCAACACCGACTTCCTGCTGCTGGCCGCGGGCAGCGGCATCACCCCGATGATGGCGATCTGCAAGTCCGCGCTCGCCGAGGGCACCGGCAACGTCGTCCTCGTCTACGCCAACCGCGACGAGAACTCGGTCATCTTCGGCGCGACCCTGCGTGACCTCGCCGCCAAGTACCCCGACCGGTTCACCGTCGTGCACTGGCTGGAGACCGTGCAGGGGCTGCCCAGTCCGGCCGCGCTCGCCGGACTCGTCGCGCCCTATGCCGCGCGCGAGGCGTTCATCTGCGGACCCGGGCCGTTCATGGCGTCAGCCGAGCAGGCGCTGCAGCAGGCCGGCACCGCCGACGAGCGCATCCACATCGAGGTGTTCAAGTCGCTGGATTCCGACCCGTTCGCCGCCGTGGTGATCGAGGAAGATGACAGCGACCAGGGGCCGGCCACCGCGATCGTCACCCTGGACGGCACCACCCACGAGGTTCGTTGGCCGCGCTCGGCCACGCTGCTCGACGTCCTGCTGGACAAGGGATTGGACGCACCGTTCTCCTGCCGCGAGGGCCATTGCGGCGCCTGCGCGGTGCTCAAGAAGTCCGGGGACGTCGAGATGAAGATCAACGACGTGCTCGAACCGTCCGATCTGGACGAGGGGCTGATCCTGGGTTGCCAGGCCACGCCGGTGTCGGATTCAGTCGAAGTCACCTACGACGAGTAACGAGCGGATACCTTTCTTGACGATGACGATCAACAGGCTTTCCGCAGCGAGCACGGCAGCAGTGCTGACCGCGTCTGCGCTGGCGTTCCCCGCGTCGGCCACGGCCGCCGCCAACTCGGCCGTCAGCTCGATCCCGAGCCCCCAGGGCACCATCGAGATGCACGTCAGCGCCGACTGCTCGGGCACCACGTGCAACTTCAACACCTCGGCGAATCTGCTGACACCGGACGGCCCCATCGGATTCCCCGGTGATGCGTGGGCGCGTCAGACCATCACCCTGCGCAGTTCCAACAAAGACACCTGGCAGGAAGCGTCCTACAGCGCCCCGGCCGGGATGCCGCGGGAGATCAAGGGCTCCAACCACGACAACGTCCTGTCGAAGTTGTACCGGTCGGTCAACAAGGTCGAGATCTCGGCGACCTACTTCGGCGGCGGGCCGATCGAACGCTTCAGCATCGACGGCGTGTCGACACCCACCAAGTGGCAGACCGGACAGCCGAACACCGAGGACAAATTCATCATCTGCTCGGACATCCACGTGACCTGGGGCGGAGTGAACCTCACCACACCGAGCGCCTGCGTCACCACCGGCTTCTAGCGCTCGGGCTCACTAACCCCGGCGAACAGACGCGGAGGTACCCGAAAAGGGCACTTCAGGGGTAACTCCGCGTCTGTTCGCGGGAAGAAGTCCTACCGCGGCAGGCCGAGCAACCGCTCACCGGCGACGGTCAGCAGGATCTGCTCGGTACCGCCGGCGATCGTCAGGCAGCGCGTGTTGAGGAAGTCGTGCACCTCGTGGTTGCGCACCGCACCGCCGCCGTCGGACAGCTCCAGCCGGAACTCCGCCAGCGTCTGGCGGTAGCGCACCCCGATCAGCTTGCGGGAGCTGGCCTGTGCACCGGTGTCATGACCGCTGACCGCCAGTTGAGCGATCCGCTGGTCCAGCAGTGAGCCCACCTGGGCCGTCAGGATCAACTCGCCGAGGCGGTCCAGATCGGCCGGGTCCACATCAGGCTGCGCGCCGAGGGTGCGCAGCAGCTCCTCCATCGGATTGCCCAGCGCCGTCCCGCCGGCCATCGCCACCCGCTCGTTGGCCAGCGTGGTGCGCGCCAACCGCCAGCCGTCGTTGACGGTGCCCACGACCATCTCGTCGGGCACGAATACGTCGTCGAAGAACACCTCGTTGAACAGCTCATCACCGGTGATCTCGCGCAGCGGGCGGATCATGATGCCGGGTGTCTTCATGTCGATCAGGAAGTAGGTGATGCCTTTATGTTTGGGAGCGTCGGCGTCGGTGCGCGCCAGGCACACACCCCAGTGCGCCTTCTGCGCCGCCGAGGTCCACACCTTCTGACCGGTCAGCTTCCAACCCGGCTCACCGTTCGGGCCTTCTGCCCGAACCGCTTTCATGCGTAGTGCGGCCAGGTCGGACCCGGCGCCCGGCTCGGAGAACAGCTGGCACCACGCCAGGTCACCGCGCAGCGTGGCGGGCACGAACCGGTCGATCTGTTCGGGGCTGCCGTGCTCGAGGACGGTCGGCACCGCCCACCAGCCGATCACCAGGTCAGGGCGCTCCACCTCGGCCGCCGCGAGTTCCTGGTCGATCAGCAGTTGTTCGGCAGGAGTTGCGTTGCGGCCGTAGGGACGTGGCCAGTGCGGCGCCAGCAATCCAGACTCGGCCAGCGCCACCTGCCGCTTTTCCACCGGCAGCGCGGCCACCTCGGCGACCGCGGCGCTGATCTCCGGACGCAGACCGGCCACCGACTCCAGATCGATCCGCAACTCACGGCGCACTCCCTGCTGGGTCAGCGCGGAGACCCGGCGAATCCACCGGCGCCGGCCACCGAGCGCATGCGAAATCCCGTATGCGCGACGCAGATACAGATGCGCCTCATGCTCCCAGGTGATACCGATACCGCCGAGCACCTGGATGCAGTCCTTGGCGTTGGCCTCGGCCGCCTCCACGCCCGCGGCGACCGCCACCGCAGCGGCGATCGACAACTGGGAGTCATCGGATTCCGACACCGCGAGCGCCGCGTCGGCCGCCGACACCGAGATCTGCTCGGAGCGCAGCAGCATCTCGGCACACATGTGCTTGATGGCTTGGAAGCTGCCGATCGGCTTGCCGAACTGCTCGCGCACCTTGGCGTACTCGGTGGCGGTCTGCAGGGTCCAGCGGGCCAGGCCGGCGGCCTCGGCGGCCAGCACGGTCGCGGTGACGTCCTCGAACCGCTGCCGTGAGACCTCGAGCACCTGCGCGGGCGCCGAATCGAGCACGACCCGGGCCAGTGGCAGCGAGAAATCGGTGGCGGTGAGCAGTTCGATGCTGACGCCTGCGGCACTCGCGTCGACCAGCACCACGCGGTCGCCGGCGGGCAGCAACAGCACGCCGGCCGCATCCGCGCCCAGGACGTACTCGGCGGCGCCCGACACCTTGCCGTCATCGAACGTCAGGTCCCCGCTCAGCGCCGCGCCGGCGGTGCGCTCACCCGATACCAGGGCTTCCAGCACGGCGTCATCGGTGACGACGAGGGTTGCCAGGGCCGTGGTGGCCACCGGACCGGGCACCAGCGCGGCAGCGGCCTCGTCGACCATCGCGCACAGGTCCTCGACAGTGCCGCCGGCGCCACCCTGCTCCTCGGGGACCGCCACGCTGAAGATCCCTAGTTCTGCGAGACCCTGAAACGGCCGCCGCCATGCATCGGCATCATGTTCACCGGATCGGACTGCCGCGGCAGTGTCGGTTGCGCCAGCCCAGCTCCTAACCAGGTCACGCGCGGCAAACTGCTCGTCGGTGATGGTGGCAGACGCGCCGGACATGGTGGACCTCCTAGTACCTGAAGCGAGAAGTCCGTGCTTCCCACTAGAACGTGTTCTAATGGTGACAGTGTTCGACCGTCAAGTCGACCCGCATCACAGCAGGACACGTCCGTGTGGTTACCGGCGCGGAGGTGCGTAGAAGGAGATCGCCGTGCGTATCGTTTTCCACGAGGTACGCGACGAGAGGGGGCCACACACCGCATGTCCAGCGCACCACAGCAGGCAGGCAGCGAACCGTCCGGGTCGGACACCCGACCGCGTGAGGTCATGACCGTGGCAGTCCTCGCCGAATCCGAACTCGGCTCCGAAGCACAGCGCGAACGCCGCAAGCGCATCCTCGATGCCACCCTGGCCATCGCCTCCAAGGGCGGCTACGAGGCCGTCCAGATGCGGGCCGTGGCCGAACGGGCCGATGTCGCCGTCGGCACGCTCTACCGCTACTTCCCCTCCAAGGTCCACCTGCTGGTGTCCGCCCTCGGCCGGGAGTTCGAGCGCATCGACGCCAAGACCGACCGGGCCGCGCTCGCCGGTGGCACCCCCTACCAGCGGCTGAGTTTCATGGTCGGCAAGCTGAACCGGGCCATGCAGCGCAACCCGTTGCTCACCGAGGCCATGACGCGGGCCTTCGTCTTCGCCGACGCCTCCGCGGCCGGCGAGGTCGACCACGTCGGCAAGCTGATGGACTCGATGTTCGCCCGCGCAATGAGCGACGGCGAGCCGACCGAGGACCAGTACCACATCGCCCGGGTCATCTCGGACGTGTGGCTGTCCAACCTGCTGGCATGGCTGACCCGGCGGGCCTCGGCCACCGACGTCAGCAAGAGACTGGACCTTGCGGTGCGGCTGCTGATCGGCGCCGAGGACAAACCTAAGATCTAGCGGGTGAGCCTTCCCGTCGAACTCCAGCAGGCACTCGCCCGGGCCGCACTCATACCCCGGCTGCTGATCACCTCCGATTTCGACGGCACCCTCGCCCCGATCGTGAACAACCCGGCCGACGCGCGTCCGCTGCGCGACGCTGCCGAGACCCTGATCGCACTCGCCGACCTGCCCGGCACCGCGACCGCGCTGATCTCCGGGCGGGCACTCGAGGTGCTGCGGGACCTGTCGGGCATGCCCGCAGCCGTGCACCTCGTCGGCAGCCACGGCGCCGAGTTCGACTCCGGATTCACCCACCCCATCGATCGCTCCCTCCTCGACACGATCGCCGCCGAACTCACCGCGATCGCCGGCGCCCGGCCCGGGGTGACCGTCGAACTGAAGCCGGCCAGCGTGGCGCTGCACGTCCGCAACGCCGAACCTGCCGACGCCGACTCCGCGCTGGGGCAGGCACGTGCGGCGTCGCAGACCTGGGATGCGCAGCTGACCGAGGGCAAGGCCGTCCTCGAGTTTGCCGTGATCACCACCGACAAGGGCGAGGCCATCGACATTCTGCGCGACGAGCACGAGGCGTCCGCGGTGATCTACTTCGGCGACGACGTCACCGACGAGAAGGCGTTCCGCCGGCTGCGCGACGGCGACGTGGGCGTCAAAGTAGGGCCGGGCGAAACGCTCGCCGAATACCGGGTCGACGAACCCGAAGATGTTGCGGCAGCACTGAAATACCTGCTCGACGCGCGCCGCTCCGCCGAAACCGCATTCCAGCAGAAAAAGGTCGAGTAGGCACCTGCTGGAATGCCGTTTCGGCGGAATGGAACCGGGCAACCTAGGCCGGCGGGCCCGACGTCCGCCCGCGCACCACCTCGGTTTCCAGCACCTCGATCACCGGCAGCCCATCCCGCGGCGGATTGTGCAGCAGTTCCCCGGCGCGCCGCCCCTTGGCCACACCGGACTGCACCACCGTGGACAGGCCGCGACTCAATGCCTCGGGCACCCCGTCGAACCCCGTCACCGTCATCTCCCCCGGCACATAGATACCGCGGGAGCGCAGATAATCCATGGCCGACAAGGCCAGCACGTCCGCGGTGCACATCAGCGCGGTGATGCGGGGATTGGCATCCAGCGCCACCTCGGCCGCGGCACCGCCGGATGTCGGCAGATGGTCGTAGCTCTCCACCACGGTCAGCTTGTCGGGGGCCAGGCCGGCGGCCGTCATCGCGTCGTACACACCGTGGATCCGCTCGCGCTGCACATGGAAATGCGGCGACAGCATCCGATCCGGATCTGCCAGTGCGGGTTTCGTGCTCTCGTGCGGCCAGCCCCGGCCCAGCCGCATGGTCAGCAGGCCGATGTCGTGATGGCCCAGCTCCAGCACATGCTCGGCCAATCGCCGCATCCCGCCGCGATCATCGATGCCGACCCGCGAGACCCCGGGGACGTCTTTCGGCTGATCGACCACCACGACGGGCAACTGTCGCTGACGCACCACCTGCAGATACGGATCGTCGTCGGAAGCCGAATACACCACGAATCCGTCGACACCCGCGGCGAGTATGGCCGCCGAACCGTCCTCGAAACTGCGATTGGGCCCGATGGCCACCAGCAGCAGCCCCTGCCCCACCGCTTCGCAGGATTCGGCAAGTCCGGCAACGAAATCCAGTGCGGCGGGATCGCTGAACGAATAATTGAGTCGCTCAGTGATGATCAGCCCCACCGCACCGGCCCTGCGGGTCCGCAACGAGCGCGCCACCGGATCCGGTCCGGCGTAGCCCAGCCTCTTGGCCGCGTCGAAGATCCGGTCGCGAAGCTCTGCGGACAACTGGTCCGGCCGGTTGTAGGCGTTGGAGATCGTGGTGCGCGAAACCTTGAGTTCGGCCGCCAACGAAGCCAGGGTGGCCCGCCGCGGCGGGTGGGGACTCCTTGGCATGCTTTCTGACGCTAGTGGATCGCCGAATTCCTCACCCGGTCAACCGTCCACACCGCCAGCCAGATTCCGCACGCGATCGTGACGATCACGAAGCTCGGCGGCATGTTGAAGATTGCCGAGACCGCAAGCCCCGCCCAGACCGACAGCACACTGATCACGGTCGAGATCGTCATTGCGAGAATCGGTCGGGCCGTCACCATGATGGCCGTCGCGGCCGGCGTGACGACAAGTGCGAACAGCAGCAGCGTGCCCACGGCCAGCACCGCCATCGTCACCGCGATCCCCAACAGCACCATGAACAGCACCGACAACGCGCGGACCGGCACCCCTTTGGCCTCGGCCACCTGCGCGTTGACCGATGCGAACAACAGTGGGCGGAAGACGAACACGACCGTGGCGGCCAACACCAGCAGCAGCGCGGTGAACATCAGCAACTGCTGGTGGGTGATGGCCAGCAGGTTGCCGAACAACACATTGGTCAACGTGGACGAATTCTTGGTGGCCAGCGAGTTGAAGAACAGGCCGAAGCCGGTGGCCAGGGCCAGCACCGTACCCGTAGCCACCTCGCGGTCGTGGGCCCGGCTGCCCAGCGCCCCGATGACCAGGGCTCCGCCGACGCAGAACGCCCCGAGTCCCAACCCGACCGGAAGCCCGAGCAGCGCCGCGCCTGTCGCACCGGGCAGACCGATGTGGGCCAGCGCGTGGGCGGCGAACGCGGTATTGCGCACGATGACGAAATAGCCGATCAGCCCGGCCGCCAGCGCCACCAACGTGCCGCCGATCAACGCGTTGCGCATGAACGCCGAGGTCAGGATCTGCCACCAGTTGTGCTGATAGCCCAGTGCCAGATTGCCTTGGGCGAACGTTCCAGCAGCAACCAGACCCGCCGGCATCACACGCTCCTCATGTACATCTGGCCTAGCGGGGTGTTGGCCACCTGCACCTGGGTTCCGTAGAGGTGCGTCAGCAGATCGGCGTCCACCACCTCGTCGATGGCAGCGTGGTGCGCGTGCCCGTCGAGCAGATAGATGGCGCTGTCGAGCACGCTCAAAAGCGGGTTGAGGTCATGCGCGACAACGAGAATCGTCACGCCCAGGTCCTTGTTGAGCTTGGCCAGCAACTGCACGATCTCGTGTTGGTTGCGCAGGTCGAGCGCGGCCAGCGGCTCGTCGAGGATCAGCATCTTCGGATGTCCGACAAGGGCATTGGCCAGGGCGATGCGCTGCCGTTGGCCACCGGACAGCTCCGACAGCCGCATGGTCGCGAAGCCGGTCGCCTCGACCCACTCAAGGGCCTCGTCGACCCGGGCCCGGTCGGCCGCCGACGTGCGGGTGAAACCCCAGCGCCGCCCGGTGAGCCCGAGAGTTACCGCACCGCGGGCCCGGATGGCCTCCCCCGCACCTGCGGCGTAGTCCTGAGGGACGTAGCCGATCAGATCGTTGTGTTCACCCGGCGCGCCGCCGAGCACCCGCACCGAACCCGAGGCTGCAGGCAACAGGCCCAGCACGACCTGCAGCATGGTGGACTTGCCCGATCCGTTGGAACCGATCAGCGCGACGATGCCGCCCGTCGGGATCTCGAAAGTGCCCTCCGACCAGATCAGCCGGCCCCCGCGCACGGCACTGACGTCATCGAAGACGAGGGCAGGCGGTTGGGCAGTGTCCGGCACTAGCTCTGGACCCCGAGCGCTTTGGCGAGCGCAGTCAGTTGGTTCACCTGCCAAGCCTCGAACGAATCCGTTCCCGGCGCCACCGTTTCCGTGACATCGACCACCGGAATTCCGGCGCTCTCGGCGGCCGCCCGGATCTGCTTGGGCAGCGAGCCCTCGGTCTGCGTGTTGTAGATCAGCACATCGACCCCATGATCGGCGAGCAGTCGCAGGAACGTGTCCAGATCGGCCGGCGACGGTTCGGTGTCGTTGGACGACGCGGCCTGATAGCCCGCGGGTGTCTGATTGACCAGGCCGACCGCGGCTGCCATGTCGTCGAACACGGTTTCGGTGGCGGCATAGCGCTTACCGGGCGCCTTGGTCTTGATGTCGGTGATCAGTTGTTGGTAGGGCTGCATCGAGGTGGTGAACTCGGCGCGGCGCTGCGCGAAGTAATCCTTTGCGTCCGGAGCCATTTGGCTCAGTTCCTCGGTCACCGCATCGGCCACGCCGGTCACCGCGACCGGGTCATACCAGGCGTGCGGGTTGGCCGAGGGATCGTCGGACTCACCGACGGCGCGCAGCACGATGGCATCCGGTGCCGTGCTCTGGGCGAGCTTGGTCGCCCACTCGTCGTAGTGGCCACCGTTGATGACGACCAGTCGGGCGCCCTGGAACTTGGCCGCATCCGCGGGCGCGGGCTCGAAGTCGTGGGGATCGACCGACGAGCCGGCCACCACCGTGGTCACCTTCGCGCAGTCACCCCCCAGGGCGGACACGATGTCGCCCCACTGGTCGACGCTGACGACCACGTTGACGGGCGTGGTCACGCAGTTCCCACCGGCCTCGGGTTGCTGGGTTTCCTCTGAGCCGCAGGCGGCGAGGGCGAATGGTGTGGCCAGCAACAACGCGGTGGCCACGGCGCGGAGATTCAGGGGCGGGAGCACGGCGATAACGATAACCGTTTGCATTAGCAGATGCACGCCCGGATGATGATTTATTGAAAATCGTTTTCATTAAGGAGTCCGATGTCCGATCTGCTGCCCGTCACCGTCCTGTCCGGCTTTCTCGGAGCCGGGAAGACCACGCTTCTCAACCACATCCTGGCCAACCGCGAGGGCAGACGCGTCGCCGTCATCGTCAATGACATGAGCGAGGTCAACATCGACGCCGCGCTCATCGCCGGGCAGGGACACCTCGACCGCACGGAGGAGAAGCTCGTCGAGCTCACCAACGGCTGCATCTGCTGCACACTGCGCGAGGATCTGGTGGAGGCGGTCGGCTCGCTGGCGCGACAGAACCGGTTCGACCAGTTGGTCATCGAGTCGACCGGCATCTCCGAGCCCATGCCAGTCGCGGCCACCTTCAGCTGGGAGTTCGAGGACGGCTTCAGCCTCGGCGCGCTGGCCCGGTTGGACACACTGGTGACGGTGGTCGACGCGTCCACCTTCCTGACCGAGGTCGTCCGCGGTGAAGGCCTGGCCGACCGGGATCTGGCCGCCGGCGAGGGCGATGCCCGCAGCATCTCCGACCTTCTCACCGATCAGGTGGAATTCGCCGACGTCATCCTGCTCAACAAGACCGACCTGGTGAGCCCGGCGATCCTCGACACCGTCCACACACTGCTGCGCAGACTCAATCCGACCGCCAAGCTGATCCGGACCGACCACGGCATCGTCGACATCGGCGAAGTACTCGGCACCGGGCTGTTCGACCCGGAGGCCGCCGCCCGGACCCCGGGCTGGGACGAGGAGCTCGCGATGGGACACACACCCGAAACCGAGGAGTACGGCATCAGCTCGATGACCTTCCGCTCCGACCGGCCGTTTCATCCCCAGCGCCTCGGCGACGCACTCGCTCAGGTGACAAGGGTCTTGCGCAGCAAGGGATTCTGCTGGATCGCGAGCCGTCCGACGATCGCTGCCATCTGGTCGCAAGCCGGCCCCAACCTGGCGATCGAACCGGCGCAGTACTGGTCGGGCACCGAGATCGCGCCGGGTCAGGAGATCGTGTTCATCGGAATCAAGCTCGACCGGGACATGGTCCGCCGGCTACTCGACGGCGCCCTGCTGACCGATGCGGAACTGGCCGAGGGCCAGCAGGCCTGGGTCGGCTATCCCGATCCGCTACCGACCTGGAGCGTCACCCACTCGCACTGAGAGGCTTGCGGCCCCACACCGAGTACATCGTCGGTGACCGGTAGACGAACGCCGGGTCCTCCATGGCCCGACGGGCGTCGGCCAGGACCGATTCGGTGATGACTCCGCCGGCGATCATCACGTCGTCGAGCTTCGCAAAGCTCTCCACGAGAAACCCCGATTTCACGCTTCCGCCCCGCTCCGTCGTCGAGCCGACATCGCTGCCCGTGGCCTCCAGACCCAGCCCGTCCACGTGGGCCGGCAGCCGTGCGCCGTAGTGCAGATCCATCACCCCTGCCGCAACCAGAAACGCGTGACGCGCGCGCACGTAGGCATGAAAGCCCGCCGCCGACGGATGGTCCGGGGTGAGTGATTGTGCGGTGCTGTAGTCGGGCTCCTCGACAACCAGCCAACCACCCGGACGGAGCGCCGCCACCATGCGGTGCAGCACCGCGAGCGGATCGGTCATGTGCACCATCAATACCCGGCAATGCACGAGGTCGTATGCCGCCGGCTCGATCTCGTCGCGCGTGATGTCGCAGCGACGTACCTCGATCCCCAGCGCGGGCAAGTCGTCGAGGAACTTCGGATCCAGGTCAACAGCGACGACATGGCCGGTTGGTCCCACGCGGCTGCCGAGCCACCGCGCGACCGATCCCCCACCCGCGCCGACTTCAAGACAATGCCAGCCCGGACCGACCCCGATGGTGTCGAAGGTGCGGGTGGTCCGCGGATCACCCAGACCTTCAAGCCGCTGCAGACGCTCCCGCTCCCGCGTCTCTTCGTAATCTGCGGCAAAGTACCGCCCGCCCTCATCGGCATCGATTGGCATGCCGACATTCTCGCTGACTCCAGCGACTAGTGTGCGTGTCCTACCGTGCCGCCGAGCTCATTGGGTGCGTGCTCCAGCGTCACCGATGCACCTTTCGCGCCGGATTCGACATCGACGATGTGCACCTGATTGGTGGCCGGGTCGGTGACGAACACGTCGTGACCGCGGGCGAAGACGCTCGGACGGGGCTGTTGCCAGTCGTCGGGCTCGGTCCACGGCTCAGCCACCGCGATGGTCTTGATAGTGCGCCCGGACGCCGGGTCGATGACATAGAGATTGCCGTCGGTACCCAGGATGAGGCCTTCGGCGTGCGGTCCGCGCGCCAACGACCGGAACGAGTAGCTGACCTGCGGTGGCAGTGACACCAGGCGCAGCTGATTGCTCGCGGTGTCGACGAGGGCGAACTGGTTGGGCCGCTCCAGCCCGGCGTCGGGATCAACCTTGTAGTCACCGAGGGCTACCGGTGAATCATCATGCCCGCGAAGCGTTCCCACCCTTCCGTACTCAGCCGGAGCGGCCACCTTGGTAAACGCACCGTCGGCGTAGGTCAATACGCCATTCTCACAGCCGAATACGAGGGTGGAGGCGTCGACGACGGTTTCTCCGTGAATACCGGGGCACTCATTGTTGCGGGCGATCTCCCGATCGGAGGCGTCGAAGGCAACCGCACCGCTGCGCTCGTCGGAATTGCCTTCGCTACGCACCCAGCTTCCGTCGTCCAGCACCACTGCGACGCCATGGTGCGGCTGCGGCGCCCTCAGGTTCCTGATCTGCGGTGCGGACGCGGCGATGTCGTGCGGGTCGACCACGGTGATCTCACCGGATCCGTCGGCAAACAGCACGGTGTGTTCGCCGTGCGCCACAACGTGACCGGGCTCCTCGGCCACGAACATGGTGTCGGTCAACTCGCCCGCCGACGCGTCGAGCAACCGGAAGCCCTCATCGGTGGACACCAGCACGTGCGCATCGTCGCCGGCCGG
The DNA here is from genome assembly GCF_011745145.1 of Mycobacterium sp. DL440. Classification (NCBI taxonomy): domain Bacteria; kingdom Bacillati; phylum Actinomycetota; class Actinomycetes; order Mycobacteriales; family Mycobacteriaceae; genus Mycobacterium; species Mycobacterium sp. DL440. The sequence continues at coordinate 4,607,822 of NZ_CP050191.1, forward strand.
GTTGACCCGCAGGAACCCCTCCATCGGGACGTCCGCTTTGACCTGCAGGCTGTTGCCGTCCAACACGTACAGCCCACCGTCGTAGGTGACCACCAGCGGATCGGCTATCGGCTCCGCGCGCGCCGCCGGCTGCGATTCGCCACCGCCGCAAGCGGCCAAGGCCGCCGCGAGCGCGAGCGCACCGACCGGCGCCATGACCTTCAATGGATTCGGCATCCTTCTCCTTCGTGTGCCTGTTGTTGTGGAGTCACCAGCCCGCGACCGTCATGAAGTCAGGGGTCACGGCCGGGTGGTGCGTACGAACCACCCGGAGGCCGTTCGAATAGTCGATTTCGTGCACTGCCTTTGCCGTCGCGTCGTTGACGTAGGCCCGCCCGGCGCCAACCTCGATCACCGGGGTGCCAACCGGAGGCGCGAGAAGTTCGACGCGGCCGGTGCGCACGCCTGCCGCCACATCGAGCGCATGCAGGCCGCCGTCTTCGGTTAGGGCCAGCACCGTGGTGGCGCCGGCGGTGTTCACCGCAACCACACCGGGCAGCCGCATCGACGACCATCGGCGTCCGTTGAGCAGCCACACCTCGTCACCGGCCACCGCCGCCAACGAATTCCCTTGCCTGCGATAGCCGAACGATCCCAACGGTTCTCGGGGCCGAACCGGCCCGAAGGGGATGCTCTCGGCGGCCGGCACCCCGCCGCGCCGGACGATCTTCAACGCACCGTCACGGCAACCGAGCACGACCGTCCGGCGCAGTACCACCGCGTCGGTGACCGCCGGGCAGTCTCCGAGCACCGTGGTCTGTTCGGCGACCTTGCTGACCAGACCGTGGTCGGCCACGGTCAGCAAGTCGCTGCCGAATGGGATTGCAGCTACTGCGTTTTCAGATTCCGAATGCGCGGCTACCAGCGTCACCTCACCCCGCGCGAAGGCGTCCCGATCCAATGAGGTGACCGCACCATCAGCGCGGCGGGTGACGGCCAGCGCACCGTGGGCCCGTACCGCGATGACCCGCCCGTCGATCCCCCCCACCACGGCGGGCGGTGCGTCATAGAAGTGCGAATGGTCGCCGTGGTCGAAGGTCCATGCCCCGCCGTCGAGGATCGTCAGGCCGGCATCGTCGTGCAGGTAGGCGTACCGGCCGTCACCGCTCACGGCGTCGACGCGGCCGTGTTGCCCCAGACCGGTCTCGACAGAGTCCGCGACATCGAGCACCGCGCCGGCGCCGGCGTGTCGCTCCACCAGGATCAGCCGCGTCACCGGCCGCTCAGACTCCCGCGGCGACGCATTCTGCCGGGCATCCGGAGGGGTGGAGCACCCGGCGATCAGGAGGGCGACGAGCGTGATCACCAAGGCCCTGTTCAGCACCCCAAACTCTTATCATTAATGACATTCATTTTCAATAAGGTCGGATGCCCGCCACGCCCGAGGGCCCGCCTAAGCTCGATCCGTGTCCGAGCACGCCTTCAGCCCCGACGAGCGCCGCGCCGTCTACCGGGCCATCGCCGAACGTCGGGATATGCGCCGATTCGTTCCCGGCAGCACGGTGCCGCCCGAGGTCCTCGGACGGCTGCTGCAGGCCGCCCACGCGGCACCGAGTGTCGGCCTGATGCAGCCGTGGCGGTTCATCCGCATCACCGACGATGCACTGCGCGGCAAGATCCACGCCATCGTCGACCAGGAACGCATCCACACCGCCGACGCGCTCGGCGCCCGCGGCGACGAATTCCTGGCCCTGAAGGTCGAGGGCATCCTCGACTGCGCCGAACTGTTCGTCGTAGCCCTCGGCGAGAACCGCGATCGGCACATCTTCGGCCGCCGCACCCTGCCCCAGATGGACCTGGCCTCGGTGTCCTGCGCCATCCAGAACATGTGGCTGGCTGCCCGCGCCGAGGGCCTCGGCATGGGCTGGGTGTCGATCTTCGAGCCGCTGCCGCTGGCCGAGTTGATGGGCATGCCCGACGGCGCCGAGCCGGTGGCCATCCTCTGCCTCGGCCCGGTGCCCGAGTTCCCGGACCGCCCGGTCTTGGAGATCGAGCACTGGACCGTTGGGCGCCCGCTGCCCGAATTCGTGGCGGAGAACGGCTGGCCGGCCGACGCATCGCCTTAGGCTGGACGGATGGCTGCCTCCGTCGACCTCAACGCCGATCTGGGCGAGAGCTTCGGCGCGTGGAAACTCGGTGACGACGAGGCCATGCTGGGGCTGGTCACCAGTGCCAACGTGGCCTGCGGTTTCCACGCCGGGGACCCAACCCTGCTGTTGCGCACCTGCCGCGAGGCCGCAGCCAGGGGCGTACGCGTCGGCGCCCAGGTGAGCTACCGGGACCTCGCCGGATTCGGCAGACGCTTCATCGACGTCACGCCCGAAGACCTCACCGCCGACGTGATCTACCAGATCGGTGCGCTGCAGGGCCTCGCCCATGCCGCGGGCACGACCGTGACGTACGTGAAACCCCATGGTGCGCTCTACAACACGATCGTCAGCCACCGTGAGCAAGCGGCCGCGGTGGCGGCGGCCGTGCACGCCGTGGACGCCGGCCTGCCAGTGCTGGGCCTGTTGGGATCGGTGTTCTTCAAGGAGGCCCGGCAGCTCGGCCTGCGCACCGTTGCCGAGGCCTTCGCCGATCGCGCCTACCAATCCGACGGCACGCTGGTGTCGCGGCGCGAACCTGGGGCGGTGCTGCACGATCCCTCGGAGATCGCCGAGAGGGTGGCCACCATGGTGTCGGCGGGGCAGGTCAGCGCGGTCGACGGGACCACCATCCCGATCACCGTGGAATCTGTTTGTGTGCACGGTGATTCGCCGGGTGCGGTGGAGATCGCCACCGCGGTGCGCGAACGCTTGAGCACCGAAGGCGTCAATTTGGCCGCGTTCAGCTGACAGATCTACCTGGCATGATGGCCGCGTGGTGGCAAACCCGGCGGTGACGCGGTGGCGGCCGAGTTCCATGCAGATTCTCGTGGCCGGGATCATCGCGTTGGCCCTCGCGGGCACCACGCTGCGTGGGTTCGTCGAGAACACGCCCGACGTCGCGACGGCAGCCACGGTGTTCTGCGGCGTGTTCGTCCAAGCGCTGCCGTTTCTGGCCCTCGGCGTGGTGATCAGCGGGCTGATCGCGGTTTTCGTGACGCCCGAGCGCCTGGCCCGCTGGCTTCCCCGGCGTCGCAGCGCGGCCATCCTGGCCGCCGGTGTCGGCGGCGCGGCATTGCCCGGCTGCGAATGCGGTTCAGTGCCGGTGGCGCGCAGGCTCTTCGGCGATGGAGCTCGCGACGACGCCGTCGGCGCCGCGGCCCTGACCTTCATGCTCGCGGCGCCGGCGATCAACCCTGTTGTGCTGGTGGCCACCGCCGTCGCCTTCCCCGGACATCCGCAGATGGTGGTCGCCCGCTGTATCGCGTCTTTGTGCACCGCGCTGATCATGGGTGTCGCGTGGGCGCGGTTCGGCCGCCCGGAATGGATCGCCCGCCGACTGCCGCGTCCTCAACACAGTGACGGTTCGAGGTGGCTGGTGTTCACCGAAGCGGCCCGCCACGATTTCCTGTCCGCATGCGCGTACCTGGTGGTCGGGGCCGCAGCCGCGGCCGCGCTGCACGTACTCGTGCCGACCTGGGTGTACGAGCACCTGGCCGGCCAGCTGATCCTGGGCGTGATCACCATGGCGGTGCTCGCCGTGGTGCTGGCGTTGTGTTCAGAGGCCGACGCTTTCGTCGCCGCCAGCCTGACCATGCTCCCGCTCCTGCCGCGACTGGTGTTCCTGGTGGTCGGGCCGGCCGTCGACATCAAGCTGTTCGCAATGCAGGCCGGAATGTTCGGACGGGCGTTCGCGATTCGCTTCGCACCGGCGACGTTCCTGGTTGCCACACTCGTCGGGACCGGTGTCGGACTGCTGATCCTGGGGCCGCAGTGAGCCGGGAAACCGAGAACGCCCTCCTACTGCTGATCGGGGTCAGCACGGCGATCATCACCCTCACCGGCACCTTCACCCGTTACGTGAAACCGTCCGTGCTTCCGTTTCTGGCAGCCACCTCCGTGCTGCTGATCATGCTGGCGCTGGCATCGATCGTGGCCGACATCCGCCACGGCGGCGACGAGGCACACGGCCATCACGACCATTCCCACCGACGGGGCACGGCCTGGCTGCTGCTCATCCCGATCGCGCTACTGGCGTTCGTCGTGCCACCGGCGATCCGCCCCCAGGCCGCGTCGGTGTCCGAAGCGTCCACCGATGTGCTGAGGCGTGCCTTTCCTCCCCTTCCCGACGGCCGGGCACCAGAAATCTCGCTGCCCGACGTGCTGACGCGGGTGGCGCAAGACAATGCCGGCACCCTCGATGACCGGACCGTGACCGTCTCCGGTTTCACGATGCGTGACGGTGACCGCACAGATTTGGCCCGAGTGGTGATCATCTGTTGCGCCGCAGACGCTCAGCTGGCCCGCATCCACCTGTCCGGACCCGCTGCCGCTCAGTTGGCCGGGTATCCGGAGAACACCTGGATCAAGGTCGAGGGCACGATCCCTGCGGGACAAAGCGATTCGAGCAGAGGCAGTATTCCGACGATGACTGCCCTGAGCGCGGTCCGCACCGACCCTCCGAAGCGGCCCTACGCTTAGCCGCGGGGTCTCGTGAGGGAACAGTCCCGGCAGTTGGACCCACCGGGCACCCGGTAGAAGAGGCAGCAGCTGCGGCGACGGAATGTCAGCTCAACCAGGTCGCCCGTCCCGATCAACTCGCCCATGGCCAACAGTGATTCGGTGACGTCCCGGACATCGTCACGCAATTCCGGTCGGGCACTGGCAAACTCGGCCGCCGCGGCGACCAACGCCGCGGCGGCATTGCCGTAGAGCAGACGCGGCGCCATCTTGACCCGGAGCCCCGCGGCCAGCGGCTCGAGGTGTTCGGTGATCACCAGCCGATACAGCTGCTGCGTCAGCGGACGGTGATCGTCCACCGGCCCTCCCACCGGCACCGGCAACCTCAGCTCGGTGCGGGCGGCATGGCGCTGCAGATCGGCGAGGTCCGGCAGCACACCGAATTGCAGCGCACACGCCAGCAGCGGTGACCACAAGCGCGAGGCATGGCTGAACTGGACCAGCGACGCTCCGATACGCAGATCCGTCGTGTCGTTGCGCGCGCTCGTCGCGGCGACGAGGTCGGCGCAGCCGTCGTCATAGCAGCGCTGGACCGGAATCCATTCGGCCGGCTCCCCGCCGACGGTGATCGCGAAGAACCCTCCGTACGAGGTGATTTCGCTCAGCTGGTCACCGATGTTCACGGCCTCGCCCCAACCTTGGCAGGGACGGTGACCTGCGGCCTGCCGGTGTCGGCATCGATGGCGATCCGGGCCCCGACCCCGTACACCTCGGACAGCAACCCCTCGGTGAGGATGTCGGCCGGCGTGCCGACCGCCACCAGCCCGCCCCCGTCGAGCACGCAGATCCGATCGCAGTAAGCCGCAGCGAGATTCAGATCGTGCAACGCGGCGATGACCGTCGCACCGGTCTCCCGCAGCAGGTGCAGGGCCTCGTGTTGATGGCGCAGGTCGAGGTGGTTGGTGGGCTCGTCGAGCACGATCACGTCGGTGCGCTGGGCCAGCGCCCGGGCGATGAGCACACGTTGCTTCTGTCCGCCCGACAGCCGGCCGTAACCGGCCCGGCTCAGTTCCGCGATGTCCAGCGCCGTCATCGCCGCGCCGATGATCTCGCGGTCCTCGGCGTTGTCGGCCTCGAAGGACCGCTTGTACGGTGTGCGGCCCATGGCCACCATGTCGAACACGGTGAGCTCGAAATCTCCTGCGGCTTCCTGCAATACCGCCGCGACCCGGCGTGCGGCCCGCTTGCCAGGCAGCTTCCACACGTCGGTGCCGTCGACCAGCACGCGACCGGTGCTCGGTCGCTGCGCCCGGTACAAGGTGCGCAGCAGTGTGGTCTTGCCCGCACCGTTGGGACCCACGACGGCCAGCATCTCACCCGGGGCGACGGACAACGACACGTCGGCGATCAACGGTGTACCGCGCACCGTCACCGAGACCGCCTCGAACGTCACTGCCGCCGTCACGTCACGGCCTTCCGCCGCATCAGCCACAGGAAGAACGGCCCGCCGGCGAGCGCGGTCAGAATCCCCACCGGCAATTCCTCCGGCGCGGCCACGGTGCGGGCCACGATGTCACACAGCACCAGGAACGCCGCACCCAACAAGGCCGCGGCCGGCAGCGCTCTCCGGTGGTCGGCACCGACCAGCAGACGCACCACATGCGGCATGATCAGCCCGACGAAGCCGATCGTGCCGCTGACCGCGACCATCGCCCCGACCATGAGCGCCACGACGACGAACATCCCCGCCCGGAACCGGTGTACGTCCAGGCCGAGCGAGGCCGCCGCCTCCTCGCCGGTATAGAGCAGGTTCAGCGATCGGGTGAAGGCCAGCAGTACGACCACACCGACGAGTACCGCCACTGCGGGCACCCACACCATGCGCCAGGTGGTGCCGCCCAGGCCGCCGAGCATCCACCGCACGGCCGCCTGGGTCTTGTGCGGATCGTCCGAGGTGACGATCAGCAGGCTGGCCACCGCGGACAGCACTTCGGCCACCGCCACGCCGGCCAGGATCAACCGCGCTGTCGTCATGCGCCCGCCCGAGCGGGCCAGGAAGTACACCGCGACGAGTGCGAGGAAGGCTCCGAGGAAGGCCGCCAGCGGCACGGTGAACACCTGTAGCGCACCGGCGCCGACCACCAGGATCACCACGGCGCCGACCGATGCCCCCGAGGAGACCCCCAGCAACATGGGATCGGCGAGTGGATTACGCACCACGGCCTGCAGCGCCATCCCTGACGCCGCCAGGCCGGCCCCGACCACCGCGCCCAGTACGACCCGGGGAAGCCGGGCGTCGAGCACGATGGATTCTCGTACCGCAGGCCAACTCTGCTCGACCAGGCCCGGATGGACGGAGTGCAGCACGATGGCCCACACCTGCCCGGGCGCGATGGACACCGACCCGATCGCGACACCGGCGGTCATCGCCATCAGCAACAGCCCGGCCAGTGCGGCGAGGGTCAGCCGGTAGGGCATCAACTGAACCGGTCGGGGTGCAGCTGCCGGGCCAGGGCGTCCACTGCCCGGCCCACCCGTACGCCGACCACAACCGAGGACAACGGGAGGACCGCGAACCGCTGCTGGGCGACAGCCGGAACATGCTGCAGCAGAGGATGTTCGGTCAGGAACCGTTTCTTGTCCGCGACCGGCTGGTCTCCGTAGTCGTAGATCACGATGACCTCGGGTGCGCGATCGGCGAACTGCTCGAACGACACGTCGCCCCACACCTTGGGCACATCGGCGAACACGTTGACGCCACCGGCGGCCTCGATCATCAGGTTTCCGATGCCCTTGCCACCCGAGGTGAACACGGTCGCCTCACCGCTGTCGTAGACCGCGACGCGCACGGGCCGCACCCCGCGCAGCGTCGCCGCGGACTGCGCCAGCTCTCCATGGAGCTTCTCGATCTGTTGCTCGGCCCCGTCGGTGACGCCGAAGATTGTTCCGATGCTTCGGATTTCGTCATCGACGGTGGATATCGTGACGGGCTCGGACCGGCAATCTTCGATGTTGAGGTAGGTGTGGACCCCGGCGTCGTTCAGCCGTTGCCTGCCGCGGCCCTCTTTCTCGTCGAACGCGCTGTCCCAGCCGCCGTAGACGAAATCGGGTTCGACGGCCAGCAGCGACTCGTAGGACGGGTACTCCTTGGCCAGCACCGGAACGGTGTCGTAGGCGGCCTGGTATTCGGGCAGGATCCGATCGTCGAGGTAGGACGTGCCGACCATGGAATGCTCCAGGCCCAGCGCCAGCAGCGTTTCGATCGCATGCTGATTGAGCGCGACGGCACGGGTCGGCGGCCGGTCGTAGGTGGTGCTGACGCCGCAATTGTCCACGGTGACCGGGAAACCCGGCGGCGCATCACCTGCGGTGTCGGGCACTGCGGTCGAGGCGCACCCCGACACCAGTAACGCCGACGCCAGTCCCGCGATCAGCCAACGTGCAGCCATGGGCGTACCCATCCTCTCCGGGGAGATCCGCCCCAGTGCGTGCGAGGCGGCGACTGCGGTGCGTATCTGGCTCTCGACGGTCAGCGGAGGCTGGCCGATCGATCACAGTGGCGGGACCGCGCCGGATTTACACCGGCTTCCACGATCCGCAGTCGCCCTATCGCCGTCGATCGTAAGTCAAGCCGGGCCGACCACCGGCAGCAGCGCCATCTCCCTGGCGTTCTTGATCGCCGTGGCGACCTGACGCTGTTGCTGCGGGGTGAGCCCGGTGATGCGCCGGGACCGGATCTTGCCCCGTTCACTGATGAAAGTGCGCAGCAGGTGGACGTCCTTGTAGTCGACCTCGGTGACCCCGAGGGCGGTCAGCTGATTGCGCCTCGGCTTCTTGAGATCGGTGGCCGGAGGGCGCTTCTTGTTGTTCCGCCGGGAATTCGTCGCCATCACCAGCTCGACTTCCGCACGCCCGGCAGTTCACCGCGGTGCGCCATTTCGCGCACCCGGACCCGCGACAGCCCGAATTTGCGCAGGTGACCTCGCGGGCGGCCGTCGACCGCGTCTCGATTGCGCAGCCGCACCGGGCTCGAATCACGCGGCAGCCGTTGCAGCGCCGAGACAGCCGCGGCTTTCTGCTCGCGGGTGCTGTCCGGATTGCGGATGGCCTCTTTGAGCTCGGCCCGCCGTTCGGCGTAGCGCTCCACGAGTTCCAGGCGCCGTTCGTTCTTGACGATCTTGGATCGCTTGGCCATCAGCGCTCCTCGCGGAAGTCGACGTGACGGCGGATGACCGGGTCGTACTTGCGCAGCACGATCCGGTCCGGGTCGTTGCGGCGGTTCTTGCGGGTGACGTAGGTGTACCCGGTCCCGGCGGTCGATTTCAGCTTCACGATCGGCCGGATATCGGTGCGGGCCATCAGATCTTCTCCCCTGCGCTACGCAACCGGGCCACCACGGCCTCGATGCCGTCGCGGTCGATCACCTTGATCCCCTTGGCGCTCACCCGAAGTCGGATCCGGCGGCCTTCGGTGGGTAGGTAGTAGGTCTTGTTCTGAATGTTGGGGTTCCAGCGGCGGCGACTGCGCTTGTGCGAGTGCGACACCGTGTTGCCGAACCCGGGCGAGCGCCCGGTGACTTGGCAGTGGGCAGACATCGGTCTCCTTCGGATGGGGTAGCCTTACGATAATGATAATCGTTTTCAACAACAACTTCGTCGGGAGGTGCAGTGCGAACCCCTGTGGTGCTGATCGCCGGTCAAGGTGACAGCGACGGCGTAGCGGAAGAATTGGGACGCAGGCCGGGAACCGTGCTGGTGCGCCACGGCTTTGACGGCCAGGTGGTCCTGCGGACCGTGTCCGACAACGGCGGGTCGTCCGAGCTCGCCCTCGAGCTCGCCCACGGTTGCGTGTCCTGCACGGTCCGCGATGACCTGCTGATCCTGTTGCGGCGGCTGCACCAGCGCGGCGACGTGGAGCGCATCGTCGTGCAGTTGATGCCGTGGTTGGAGGCCGAGGCGGTGTGCTGGGCGATCAACACCATCCGGGTCCACGTCGGGCCCGGTTACCTCGACGGGCCCGCCGCCCGCGACGTCGGCATCGAGGCAGTCATCGCATGCCTGGACGCCACGGTCTGGCTGCAACAGTCCGTCGGCGACGAGGAACTTCCCGACGGACGCACGGTCGCCCAGGTGGTCGTCGGTCAGGCCGAGTTCGCCGACATGCTGGTGCTCAACGAGCCCGACGCCACCACACTGGCAGTGCTCCGCCGGCTCGCACCCCGCGCCCGCATCACCGTGGGCCCCGACCGGGTCGAGCTCGCCCTGGCGCATCTGGAACCGAACAGCCGGCGCGGACGCACCGCCACCCCGCACGATCCACTCCTGGCCGGTGAGCCGCCGCTGGAACCCGACGACGAGGTCATCATCGTCGAATTCGCCGCACGCCGGCCGTTTCACCCGCTGCGCCTGCACGACGCCGTCGACCACCTGCTCGACGGCGTGGTGCGCACCCGCGGCCGAGCCTGGCTGGCCAACCGCCCGGCCGACGTCATGTGGATCGAATCCGCGGGCGGCGGAATGCACTTCAGCAACGCCGGGAAATGGTTGGCCGCAATGGGTTCCACCGAACTCGCCTACACCGACCCGGAACGCCTGGCGATGGCCGCGATCGACTGGCATCACCAATTCGGCGATCGGCACGTATCGCTGACGGTACTGGCCTGCGGTGCCCGGCCCGGTGAAGTCATCGAGGCACTGCGCGGCGCGCTGCTCACCGACGACGAGCTGGCACGACCGGACCTGTGGGCCGATTACCCCGACCCGTTCGGGGATTGGCACGAGGAACCCTGTCAGCCGGCGGTCGAAGAACCCGCCGTGTCCGGCCATCAGGAAGCCCACCAGGAAGGGGAATCCCAGTGAAACCCGCAATCCACCCCGACTACCACCCGGTGGTGTTCCAGGACGCCGCGACCGGCACCCAGTTCCTCACCCGGTCGACGGCGACCAGTGAGCGCACCATCGAGTGGCCCGCTCCGGACGGCATCCAGACCTACCCGCTGATCGTCGTCGACGTCACCAGCGATTCGCATCCGTTCTGGACGGGCACCGCACGGCACCTCGACTCGGCCGGGCAGGTGGAGAGGTTCCGCCGTCGTTACGGACAGATCTAGCCATAGGGTGGGGCCATGCGGCTCAAGCCCGGCAGACCCGACCTGGCCCCCTATGCGCGGTTCGTCGACGCGCCGGCGGCCACACCGCAATCCCCGGTCACCGTCACCTGGGCCGGGGTCAGCACGCTGCTGGTGGACGACGGCTCGTCGGCGGTGATGACCGATGGGTTCTTCTCCCGGCCCGCGCTGCCGAGCGTCGTCGCGGGCAAGCTGGCGCCGTCACTGCCCCGCATCGAGGGCAGCCTGGCCCGCCTCGGCGTCGACAAGCTCGAAGCCGTGCTGCCGGTACACAGCCACTTCGACCACGCCATGGACTCGGCAGTGGTGGCCGAGCGCACCGGCGCCCGACTTGTCGGCGGCACATCGACCGCCCAGGTCGGCATCGGAGGCGGACTGGCCGCCGATCGGATCACCACGGCCACCCCGGGCGAAGCCATCACCCTCGGCGCCTATGACGTGACGCTCTTCGAATCCGAGCACTGCCCGCCGGACCGCTTTCCCGGCGTCATCACCGAACCCGTCGTCCCCCCGGTCAAGGTCGCGGTCTACAAGTGCGGGGAAGCCTGGTCGACGCTGGTGCACCACCGGTCCAGCGACCGCCGCCTGCTGATCGTCGGAAGCGCCGGCGCGGTGCCGGGCGCCCTGGACGGGCAGCGCGCCGAGGTCGTGTACCTCGGAATCGGCCAACTCGGGCTGCAGTCCGAGCAGTATTTCGAAAGCTACTGGACCCACACCGTGCGTGCGGTCGGGGCACGTCGGGTGGTGCTGATCCACTGGGACGACTTCTTCCGTCCGCTGCACAAGCCGCTACGCGCCCTGCCGTACGCCGGCGACGACCTCGATGTGTCGATGCGGGTGCTGTCCGGACTGGCAGACCAGGACGGGGTGAACCTGCACCTGCCCGCCGTGTGGGAACGGTCCGACCCCTGGCGCTGACCTTCGCGCTCGTCGCGCTGGCCGTAGTCCTGGCTTTCGCGATGGCGCGCCCCAACGGCTGGCCCGAAGCGGTCGCGGCAGTGCCCGCCGCCGGATTGCTCATCGCGTTCGAGGTGATCTCGCCGGACGACGCACTGGCCGAGGTCAATCGCCTGCTGCCCGTGGTCGGCTTCCTGGCGGCCGTGCTGGTGCTCGCCCACCTGTGTGACGACGAGGGCCTGTTCCACGCCGCGGGCACGCTGATGGCGCGGGCCAGCAGGGGCGATTCCCGGCGGCTCCTGACCCGGGTGTTCCTGATCGGGGCGACGACGACGGCCGTGCTGAGCCTGGACGCGACCGTCGTGCTGTTGACCCCGGTGGTGCTGGCCACCGCCCGCACCTTGGCGATACCGCCCCGACCGCATGCCTATGCCAGCGCGCATCTGGCCAACTCCGCGTCGCTGCTGTTTCCGGTGTCGAATCTGACCAATCTGTTGGCCTTCGCCGTGGCCGGACTGTCCTTCACACAGTTCAGTGCGGTGATGACGCTGCCCTGGCTGGCCGCGATCGGCGTCGAATTCCTCGTACTGCGCTGGGTTTTCCGCCACGAGTTGAATCGCCCGGCCGTCGAGGTGACTCCGCCGCCGGCTGAGGTTCCGGTGTTCGTGCTCGTGGTGCTGGGTTTGACGCTGGCAGGTTTCGTCGTCACCTCAGTGTTCGACGTGTCCCCGGCGTGGGCGGCACTGGCCGGGGCGGTGGTGCTCGGTGTGCACAGTCTGGCGCAGCGTCGCAGCACGATCGGCGGGATCGCACGCGCGGTCAATGTGCCATTCCTGGCATTCGTGCTGTGCCTCGGTGTGGTGGTAGACGCAGTCGTGCAGAACGGCCTCGGCGACGCCATGCGCGGGTTGCTCCCCGTCGGCGACTCGTTGCCCGCTCTGTTGGGCCTGGCGGCAGTGGCGGCCGTGTTGGCCAATCTGGTCAACAACCTGCCCGCAGTGCTGGTTCTGCTTCCGTTGGTGGCCGGCGCCGGTCCGGCTGCCGTGTTGGCCGTGTTGATCGGGGTCAACATCGGCCCCAACCTCACCTACGTCGGCTCGCTGTCAAACCTACTGTGGCGCAATGTGGTTCACCGCGAGGGCCTGCCTGCACGGTTCAGCGAGTTCAGCCGGGTGGGGCTCGCGACAGTCCCGCTCACCCTCGTTGCCAGTGTGCTGGCGCTCTGGGTGGGCCTGCGCCTCTTCGGTGGCTAGGAGGCTTACCACTCCTTGAGCACGCGAAGCTTGTTCGCATTGTTCATCGCGGCGCGCCGCAGGCGCTTCAGCTCGGGGTAGAAGGCGTTGGCCTTGTTGGCCTCCTGGCCATTGAGCGGCAGATCGAACGCGCCGATCAGTTTTTCCTCCAGGAACCACGGCTCAGGGTGCACCATCCACGACACCAAGGCATTCTCGGCCATCCACTGCGTCAAAACGGATTCTCCGCCGGCGAAGGTTCGTCTGTCGCCGGAGCCGATACGGCGCAACTTGAAGCCGAGCTCGTCAGCGAGCAGGATGCCGAGCGTCTTGCGCAGCGTCGAGCCCTCGGCGCTGGCGTTGGCTGCGCCGTAGTGGTACTTCACCCGCTTGCGCAGATTCTGGGTGCTCGGCGGCTTTCCGCTCGCCGGCGGGCGCGTCGGACTGATCCCGACGTAGAGAAGTGTCAGACCATCCCGCTGCTGACACCCCGAGACGTCGATGTCAGCGGGCACCGTACGGAACCACCACCCGTTGGCGCCGGGCGCATCGGGAACCGGACAGGGTTCGCTGAACACTTCGTCCCGCGTAAATGGCTGGGCGGCAAGAAAATTCGCGGGGCTGCTGGCACTTCGCCCTTTAGACATCGGCTAGCTCCGGCGCTGGCGGGCGATCTCGGCCAGCACCACACCAGCGGCCACCGAGGCGTTCAGCGATTCCGTTGGCCCCGCCATCGGGATCGACACCACCGCATCGCAGTTCTCGCGCACGAGCCGGGACAGGCCCTTGCCCTCCGAGCCGACCACCACGATCATCGGGCCGGTGCCCTCAAGCTCGTCGAGCGAGGTGTCGCCACCGGCATCCAGGCCGACCACCTGCAGACCGGCGTCGGCGTAACTCTTCAGCGTCCGCGTCAGATTCGTCGCCCGCGCCACCGGCGTACGGGCTGCAGCCCCGGCGCTGGTGCGCCACGCCACCGCCGTCACCGAGGCCGAACGACGCTGCGGGATCACCACGCCCTGTCCACCGAACGCGGCCACCGAGCGCACGATGGCACCCAGGTTGCGCGGATCGGAGATGTTGTCGAGGGCCACCATCAGCGCGGGCTCCCCGGAACTGCGGACCGCCTTCAACAGGTCATCGGGGTGGGCGTAGTTGTACGGCGGCACCTGCAGGGCCAGACCCTGGTGCAGCGTGTTGTTGCTCATCCGGTCGAGGTCGTGGCGCTGTACTTCGAGGATCGAGATACCGCGGTCGGCAGCGATCTGGACGGATTCGGTGAGCCGTTCATCGGCCTCGGCGCCCAGTGCCACATACAGCGCGGTGGCCGGGACCTTGGCCCGTAGGCACTCCACCACCGGGTTGCGGCCGAGCACCAACTCGGTGTCATCGGTCTTCTTGTGCCGGCCCTGCGCCTGACGTGCCGCCTTGGCGGCCTTCTTGGCCGCCGGATGGTGCGGACGCTGATCCGCGCGGGGCGTGGCCCCACGACCCTCCAGCCCACGGCGACGCACACCGCCGGATCCGACCGTCGGTCCCTTTTTCGTCCCCGGCTTGCGCACTGCGCCGCGCCGCTGCGAATTCCCGGCCATCTATGCTCCGTTCCCGTCCACCAATGCCCACTGAGGACCGTCAGCGGTGTCGGTTACCTCGATGCCGGCCGCCTTGAGCCGATCCCGGATGGCGTCGGCCGCCGCCCAGTCCCGGTTGATCCGGGCCTCGGCCCGGCCTGCCAATGCCCACTGCACCAGTTCGTCCACCGCGGCCAGCGCAGCCGAAGTCTCGTCACGGGACTCCCAGCGCTCATCGAGCGGATCACACCCCAGGATGCCCATCATCGCCCGGATCGCGGTCGCCTGCGCCATCGCGCCCTCGTGGTCACCGGCATCCAACGCGCGGTTGCCTTCTGCGCGGGCGGCATGCACCTCGGCCAGAGCGATCGGCACCGCGAGGTCGTCATTGAGTGCGGCCGCGAACTTCGGCGTCCAGTCGCCGACGGCTACGGCGCCCACCCGGTTGCGCACCCGGTGCAGGAAGTCCTCGATGCCGCTGTAGGCCTTCACCGCGTCCTGCAGCGCGTTCTCGGAGAACTCCAGCATGGACCGATAGTGCGCGCTACCCAGGTAGTAGCGCAGCTCGGCAGCTCGAACCCGTTGCAGCACAGCGGGAATCGAGAGCACGTTGCCCAGCGACTTGCTCATCTTCTCACCGCCCATGGTGACCCAGCCGTTGTGCAGCCAGTACCGGGCGAAACCATCACCCGCGGCCTGGGCCTGGGCGATCTCGTTCTCGTGGTGCGGGAACACCAGGTCCATTCCGCCGGCGTGGATGTCGAACTCCGCGCCCAGATAGGCCTCGCACATCGCCACGCACTCGGTGTGCCAGCCGGGGCGGCCCCGGCCCCAGGGCGTCGGCCACGACGGCTCGCCCGGCTTGGCGCCCTTCCAGAGCGTGAAATCGCGCTGATCGCGTTTGCCGGTCGCCGACCCCTCGCCCTGGTGCACATCGTCGATCCGGTGGCCCGACAGCGCGCCGTAATCGGACAGGCTCAGGACGTCGAAGTAGACGTCGCCGCCCGCGGCATAGGCATGGCCCTTCTCGATCAGGCGGTCGATGAGCTCGACCATCTGGGTGATGTGTCCGGTGGCCCGCGGCTCAGCCGACGGCGGAAGCACGCCCAGCGCGTCATACGCGGCGCTGAACGCCCGCTCGTAGGTCGCGGCCCACTCCCACCACGGACGGCCTGCATCGGCAGCCTTGTTGAGGATCTTGTCGTCGATGTCGGTGACGTTGCGGATGAACGCAACGTCGTATCTATTGGCGGTCAGCCAGCGGCGCAGCACGTCGAACGCGACTCCGCTACGGACATGGCCGATGTGCGGCAAGCCCTGAACGGTGGCACCGCACAGGTAGATCGAAGCGTGCCCCGGCCGCAGCGGTACGAAATCTCGTACGGCACCCGCCATGGTGTCGTACAGCCGCAAATCGGAGGCAAACCCCGACGCGACGGCTTGAGCGCGATCGGTCACGACGTGCCAGCTTACCGGCCTATTCCGCAGGAACCACCAAAGCGCTGGCTATCGCGGCCAATCCTTCACCCCGGCCGGTCAGACCGAGCCCGTCGGTGGTGGTGGCAGACACCGATACCGGCGCCCCGATCAGCTCGGCGAGCAGCCGCTGGGCCTCCTCGCGGCGCGGCCCGATCTTGGGCCGGTTGCCGATCACCTGCACTGTGGCATTGCCGATCTCGAAGCCCGCTGTCTGCACCAATCCGCGGACATGTCGCAGCATGTCGGCGCCGGTGACTCCCCGCCATTCCGGCCGGTCGGTGCCGAACACCGCGCCGAGGTCGCCAAGGCCCGCCGCGCTGAGCAGCGCGTCACACAGTGCGTGGGCGGCGACGTCACCGTCGGAATGGCCGGCGCAGCCGTCGGCGCCTGCGAATTCCAAGCACAGCAGCCAACAAGGCCGCCCCGGCTCGATCGGATGGACGTCGGTACCGAGCCCGACCCGGGGAATCAACATGCGATCCTCACGAGACACGCGCCAGGATGGCCTCGGCGAGCAGCAGGTCCAGCGGCGTGGTGATCTTGAAGGCCATCGGATCGCCCTCGACGATCTGCACCGGCGTACCGATCTGTTCGACGAGCGAGGCGTCATCGGTGACGACACCGGCCCCGGCCCGTTGATAGGCGCGGCGCAACACGTCTGTGTGGAAGCCCTGCGGGGTCTGTACGGCCCGCAGACCGGCCCGCTCGGGCGTCCCCAACACCGCGCCGTTGGCGTCGACGGCCTTGATGGTGTCGACCAGCGGGAGGCCGGGAACGACGGCAGCGTGACCGTCAGCCAATGCGGCAACCACGCGGGCGATCAGCGACGGAGGGGTCAATGCCCGGGCAGCGTCGTGTACGAGGACGAAATCAGGCGCCCCGGAGGACGCCGCCACCGCAATATCCAAGGCCAGCGCCACCGATTCGGTCCGGTCAGCTCCCCCGGGCACGATCTGCGCACGCCCACCGAAGACCAAGGTGGCCTCGTCGGTGAGCGCGGGCGGAACCGCGACCACGACCTTGTCGATCACCCCTGAGGCCAGCAACCCGTCGAGGGCATGCTCCAAGAGGGGTTTGTCCCCCAGTTTGACGAACGCTTTGGGTCTACCCGCGCCTAGCCGCTCACCGGAGCCGGCGGCTGGGACGACCGCGACAGTTGTTGCCACCACGCGTCAGGACGCGGCGGCCAGAACCTCGTCGAGGATGGTCGATGCCTTGGCGTCATCGGTGTTCTCGGCCAGCGCAAGCTCGCCTACCAGAATCTGCCGGGCCTTGGCCAGCATTCGCTTCTCACCCGCGGACAGACCGCGTTCCTGATCGCGACGCCACAGATCCCGGACAACCTCGGCAACCTTGTTCACGTCACCCGAGGCCAGCTTCTCGAGATTGGCCTTGTAGCGGCGCGACCAGTTGGTCGGCTCTTCGGTGTGCGGAGCCCGCAACACCTGGAAAACCTTGTCGAGACCTTCCTGGCCCACGACGTCGCGGACACCGACATACTCGGCGTTGTCTGCGGGTACTCGAACGGTCAGATCCCCTTGGGAAACCTTCAGGACGAGATATTCTTTCTGCTCGCCTTTGATCGTCCGGGTTTCGATCGCCTCGATCAACGCAGCACCGTGGTGTGGATAGACGACGGTGTCTCCGACCTTAAAAATCATCTGATTCGAGCCCCTTTCGCTAGTCCATCCTAACACGGGCCCAGATCACACGCGCACCAACTATGCAGGTCAGGGGCACTGCAGGTGAAGAGCGGGGGTTGACATGGTGACGAAACCGTGCAACCCCCGGGCCCGTCGAGCACGCGAAACGGGTGCCCCCGCAAAGGCGTTGCCGGCCCGAGACGGCCCTAGCCGAGCCCTAGCATTCCGCCCGCCGACGCCACCTACTACTGTGCATAGTCGAAGTACGCCGACCCAGCTCAGGAGGCTTGAGTGAACCGCTTCGCAATGCGTGCCTCGGCCGGTCTCGCCGCATGTGGCCTGACCGCAGCCGTTCTCACCGGGTGCGGCGCCGGCCAGGTCTCCCAGACGGCAACCCAGGAGCCCGCGGTCAACGGCGCCAGCGCACAGTCCGGCGCGATCGCGCTGCGCAACGTGCACCTGCGCGCGCCACAGGAGAAGGACTACGTCGAGCCCGGCTCCGAGGCCGAATTGCTGTTCGTCGCGGCCAACGGATCCAACGAGAAGGCCAACAAGCTCGTCTCGATCACGACCACTGTCGGCGACGTGGCACTGACCGGGGACCAGACCATCCCGGCGGGCGGCGTCCTCGTGGTGGGCGAGCCCGACGGCCAGCTGAAACCGCTGGAGAAGACCGAGGCCGCCGACGCCGTCACCGCCAAGGTCACCCTGACCAAGCCGGTCACCAACGGCCTGCTCTACGACTTCACGTTCAAGTTCGAGAACGGTGAGACCACAGTCGCAGTGCCGATCTCGGCAGGCGAAGCGCCCCGGCGCGACAAGTCCGGCGAGGGCCCGGCCGAGGCCGGCGGTCACTGACCTCACCCCCCGCTGACCCACGGGGCCCCCGACCGGCGCGTGCACACCGCCGATGTCGGGGGCAGCCGTTAGTGTCGCGGCGTGGCCGCTTCGAAAGTACGTTCGCAATACCGGTGCTCGGAGTGTCAGCACGCCACCCCGAAATGGGTGGGCCGCTGCGCCAATTGCGGCACCTGGGGCACGGTCGACGAGGTGGCGGTGCTCGCCCTCCCCGGTGGCAGAGCAGGTGGATCCTCACTTCGTTCGGTGGCCCCGACCTCACCCGCAGTACCGATCACCTCGATCGATCCGGGTATCACCCGGCATTACGCGACCGGGGTCAGCGAGCTGGATCGGGTTCTCGGCGGCGGCCTGGTGGCCGGTTCGGTCACGCTGCTGGCGGGGGATCCCGGAGTAGGCAAGTCCACCCTGCTGCTCGAGGTCACCAATCGCTGGGCGCACACCGGCCGCCGCGCGCTGTACCTGTCCGGCGAGGAATCCGCGGGCCAGATCCGGCTGCGCGCCGAACGCACCGGCTGCACGCACGACAACGTATATCTGGCAGGCGAATCCGATCTTCAGATCGCCCTGGGTCACATCGACGAGGTCAAACCCAGCCTGGTGGTGGTGGATTCGGTGCAGACCATGTCCACCACCGAAGCCGACGGGGTAACCGGCGGGGTGACGCAGGTGCGCGCGGTGACCACGGCGCTGACCGGCTATGCAAAAACCGCTGTCGGAGACCCGGCGGTAGCCATGATCCTGGTCGGGCACGTGACGAAGGACGGCGCCATCGCGGGCCCGCGTTCCCTGGAGCATCTGGTGGACGTGGTGCTGCATTTCGAGGGCGACCACACGTCGAGCCTGCGCATGGTGCGCGGGGTCAAGAACCGGTTCGGCGCCGCCGACGAGGTCGGCTGTTTTCAGATGCACGACAACGGGATCGAGTGTGTGAGCGATCCGTCCGGCCTGTTCCTCGACCAACGTCCGGCGGCAGTTCCCGGCACCGCCGTCACAGTCACCCTGGACGGCAAGCGTCCGATGATCGGCGAGGTGCAGGCGCTGGCCGTACAACCGGCAGGTCCGCCGCGCCGTGCGGTCAGCGGTATCGACTCGGCCCGCGCGGCGATGATCAGCGCGGTGCTGCAGACACGCTGCGCGCTGCCCATCGGCGGCCACGACCTTTACGTGTCGACCGTCGGCGGCATGCGGCTGACCGATCCGTCCTCGGACCTGGCCGTGGCGGTCGCCATCGCGTCGGCCTACCTCGACATCGCGTTGCCGATGAACGCCGTCGTGATCGGCGAGGTGGGGCTGGTCGGCGACCTGCGTCGGGTCACCGGCATGGACCGCAGGCTGGCCGAGGCCGCCCGGCTGGGCTTCACGACCGCCGTGGTGGCGCCCGGTGTCACCAGCGCGCCCGCTGGGCTGCGCGTCATCACCGTCGATCACATCGGGGCGGCTTTGCGGGCACTCAAGGACATCGCGGTTGCCGGCACCGCATAACTGCACGATTGCCAGCAATCCACGACATCGCGGACAATGGCGGCCGACCCTAGGAGAATTGATGGCCGTGAACTCCGGTGCCAGAGCCAGCCGCACCGTCGTGCATCTGGCGCGGCCGACGCTACGAGAAACCCTCGGCCGCCTGGCGCCCGGTACCCCGCTGCGCGACGGCCTGGAACGCATCCTGCGCGGCAGGACGGGCGCGTTGATCGTTCTCGGCTACGACGACAGCGTGGAAGCCATCTGCGACGGTGGGTTCGCACTGGACGTGCGTTACGCCCCCACCCGCCTGCGTGAGCTGTCGAAGATGGACGGCGCGGTGGTGCTGTCGAGCGACGGCGGCCGCATCGTGCGGGCCAACGTCCAGTTGGTGCCTGACCCGTCGATCCCCACCGACGAATCCGGCACCCGCCACCGCTCCGCCGAGCGCACCGCGATCCAGACCGGTTATCCGGTGATCTCGGTGAGTCATTCGATGAGCATCGTGACGGTCTACGTCGCCGGGGAGCGGCACGTGGTACCCGATTCGGCGACCATTCTGTCGCGGGCCAACCAGACCATCAACACGCTGGAGCGCTACAAGGGCCGGCTCGACGAGGTCAGCAAGCAGCTGTCCACCGCCGAGATCGAGGACTTCGTGACACTGCGCGACGTCATGACCGTGGTGCAGCGCCTGGAGATGGTGCGCCGGATCAGCCTGGAGATCGACGCCGACGTCGTCGAGCTCGGCACCGACGGACGCCAGCTCAAACTCCAGCTCGACGAACTGGTGGGCGACAACGAGGCCGCACGTGAGCTGATCGTCCGCGACTACCACGCGCTCCCGGACCCACCGACCGCCGCGCAGGTCGGCTCGACACTCGACGAGCTGGATGCCCTTACCGACAGTGAGCTGCTCGACTTCACCACGCTGGCAAGGGTTTTCGGATATCCGTCGACGTCAGAGGCGCAGGACTCAGCCATGAGCTCACGGGGTTACCGCGCGATGGCCGGGATACCGCGACTGCAGTTCGCCCACGTCGATCTGCTGGTCCGCTCGTTCGGCTCGCTCCAGGGCCTGCTGGCCGCCAGCGCCGACGATCTGCAGTCGGTGGACGGCATCGGGTCGATGTGGGCCCGGCACATCCGCGAAGGTTTGTCCCTGCTGGCCGAGTCGACGATTGCCGACCGGTTGGCCTGAGCGTCAGTTACCCGGTGTGGCCGGCTCAGCCGGCGCGCCGCCCTCGGCCGGCGGCCCTGGCTGCTGCGGATTGGGCTGGGCCAGGATGAACGGCACCGGGGCCGATCTCAGATTGCCCAGCTGCACCATCAGGTTGTAGGTGCCAGGCCCGATCGGCTGACGCGGCATCGGGCACTGCGGCGCCGAGCTCATGCCGGTCCAGGTCACCTCGGTGGTCACCTGCTCCCCCGGGTTGAACGTCTTGACCAGGGTCTCGTTGGACGGCGCGCAGTCCAGGTTCGACCACAGCCGGTTGTTGTCGAGTGAGTACACATAGGCGGCCAGCACCGCGGCACCCACGTCGCGTTTGCAGGCGACCAAACCGATGTTGGTCACGACCATGGTGAACTTCGGCTGCTCACCCACCACGTACTGGGGTTGGCTGGTGATGCCCTTGACCGCGAGGGTCGAATCCGGGCAGTCGTCGCCCTCCTTGAGCAACGGCGGCGGGGTGACGGCGGCAGTCGGCGTTGCCGTCGGCGGCGGCGCATGCTGGGCCGGCGGCACCACCGGGGTCTTGACCTCGGGGTTCTCACCCGGCAGCGGGGGCGGCGCGGCGGCGGCGGAGGGTTCGTCGGCGGACTTGGTCTCGGCTCCGGAACTGCTGGTCATGATCACCGCGACGATCGCGGCGACGATCCCCACGACGACTACCGCGATTCCGATGGCCAGCGCCCGGCGCCGCCAGTAAATCTGCGAGGGCAGTGGCCCATGAGGTTCGAGATCCAACACGGCTTTCACGGTAAGCCCAGGTCATACCCAGTTGTCCGAGGCGCCTCGGCGTGTCGGGGGCTGCAGCGAAATTCTCAGGCTTCGCCGATGTTGCCGAGGTGGCTGCGCAGCTCCACGTGACCGTCCGAAAGGTGGTAGGTGGCGCCGACGATTGCCTGGGTGCCCGCCGCCAGCCCCTGCGAGATGGCGGCAGACCGCATCTGCAGCTGGTTGACCGTCTCCTTGACGTGGTAAGCCTCGAACTCGTCGACGCGCGTCAGACCCGAGTGGCGTCCCATCAGGATCGACGGGGTGACCCGCTCGACGATGTCGCGCACGTAGCCGCCGGGCATTTCGCCCTCGTCGAGGGCGTTGATGGCGGCCTTGACGGCGCCGCAGCTGTCATGGCCGAGGACCACGATCAGCGGCACGTTGAGAATTGACACCGCATATTCGATCGAGCCCAGCACCGCGTTGTCGAGGACGTGGCCGGCGGTGCGCACCACGAACATGTCGCCCAGGCCCTGGTCGAACAGCAACTCCGCTGCCACGCGGCTGTCACCGCAGCCGAACACTACGGCGGTCGGCTTCTGACCGTGGGCCAGTTTGGCACGACGGGCGATGTCCTGGCTGGGATGCTGCGGTTCGCCTGCGACAAAGCGGGCGTTACCGTCCTTGAGTGCCTTCCATGCGGACACCGGATTCGAATTGGGCATGTCAGTCATTTTGCATGAGACGCCGATGAGCATCGACCCAGAAGTACTCGTCGGTTGGTATGAATATGCCCAGCGTGACCTGCCGTGGCGCCGACCAGGCGTTTCTGCGTGGCAGATCTTGGTCAGCGAGTTCATGTTGCAGCAGACACCGGTTGCCCGGGTCGAGCCGATCTGGCTGGCCTGGATCGAGCGGTGGCCCACGCCGTCGGCCACCGCGGCCGCCGGATCGGCCGAGGTGCTGCGCGCCTGGGGCAAGCTGGGTTACCCGCGGCGGGCCAAGCGCCTGCACGAGTGTGCTGTGGTGATCGCAGGCGAATACGGAGACGAGGTGCCCGCCGACGTCGAGACGCTACTGACGCTGCCCGGCGTCGGTGCCTACACCGCGCGGGCGGTGGCCTGCTTCGCGTATTCGGCGAGCGTTCCGGTGGTCGACACCAACGTGCGCCGGGTGGTCACCAGGGTGTTACACGGCCAGGCGGATGCGCCCGCCCGGGCCCGCGACCTGGACGACGTGGCCGCACTGCTGCCGCCCGATGCGACCGCACCTATCTTCTCGGCCGCTCTGATGGAGTTGGGCGCAACGGTGTGCACTGCCCGCGCGCCGCAGTGTGGCAGCTGCCCGTTGAGCCGATGTCGTTGGCGGACCGCGGGTTACCCCGCCGGAACGATCGCCAAGCGGGTGCAGCGTTACGCCGGCACCGACCGCCAGGTCCGCGGCAAGCTGCTGGATGTCTTGCGCGACAGCAGTTCTCCGGTTACCCGTGCCCAACTTGACGTGGCGTGGCTGACCGATACCGCCCAACGCGACCGGGCACTGGACTCACTGCTGGTGGACGGCTTGGTGGAGCAGACCGCCGATGGCCTCTTCGCGCTGGCCGGCGAAGGTGAAAATACATGAGCTCGGCATGAATCTGGGCTGCAGCACACCATTTTGGCGCTGCTTCACATAGAACGGATCTATGCCAAGCAAAATCTTAGCGACGTTTGCGTGTACGGCACTGGGATTGGGGCTGGGCCTCGCGGCACCGGCCAACGCCGCACCGTCCGGCACCGGATCGGCCGCCGATACCGTGCGCGACCTGGAGAGCCGGGGGTATCACGTGCAGGTCAACTCGAACGCCAACACGGGCCTGTCGAATTGCCGGGTGACCGGCGTGCATGGTCTCGCCGACTCCAACATCGACGAGAACGGGTACCGGATCGATCCGTCCCGGCACACCACGGTCTACGTCGACGCGGCCTGCCAGCCCGACGGCTGACTCGTCATGCCGTCACAGCCTCTTCGTCTGTACCACAGGCAAATTGGCGTCGATAGTCCGAAGGCGTCACTCCGATCACCCGGCGGAAATGATGGCGCAGCAGCGTCGCGGTGCCGAACCCGGACTGCCCGGCGATCCGGTCGACATCCAGATCCGTCTCTTCGAGCAATCTGCGCGCGTAGAGTACCCGCTGATCAGTGATCCACTGCATCGGCGTGGTGCCGGTCTCCTCGACGAACCGGCGGGCGAAGGTACGCGTGGACATCGCAGACCGCTTGGCCAATGTCGTCACGGTGTGCGGCTTTTCCAGGTTGGTCATGATCCAATCCAGGTGTGGCGCAAAGCCTTCCGAACACCTCATCGGAATCGGCTGGTCGATGAACTGGCGCTGCCCGCCGTCGCGCTGCGGCGGGACCACCATGCGCCGGGCAATCTTGTTGGTCACCTCGCTGCCGAGTTCACGGCGAACCAGGTGCAGGCACGCATCGATGCCCGCCGCGGTGCCCGCGCTGGTGATCAGATTGCCGTCGTCGACGAACAGCACGTTGCGATCAACGCGCGCGGTGGGATATCTGCGCGCCAGGTCGTCGGCGTGCATCCAATGAGTGGTGCACGGCCGTCCATCCAACAGGCCCGCCGCACCGGCCAGGAACGCACCAGAGCACACGGTCAGGATGATCGATCCCGCGTCGGCGGCAGCACGCACGGCCTCCAGCGCCTCGGGCAGGTAATCCGTGCCACCTATCGCGGGGATCGCGACCAGGTCCGCACCCTGAAGCGCATCCAGGCCGTATTCAGGGGTCAGCGTCGCCCCGACGGATGTTCGTAGCGGCTTCCCCGCCTCGGGCCCGCAGACCTTGAAGTCGAAGTTCGGCACCCCGTCTGCGGACCTATCGATCCCGAAAACCTCACAGATGACCCCGAACTCGAAAACCGCCAGTCCGTCGAGCACCAGAGTGGAGACGCTTCTCAGCATGGCAGTATTTTATCGTAAGGCGTCAGCGCTGCCACTGTTGGCTGGATATTTCCCCGACGAGCATTACTGCCATGACTCTTGCACTCGCTCTGACCATCCTGATCTCACCCTTCGCGGTCGCCGCGGCAGTGGGCTGGGCGGCACGGCGCAGCAATGTCCTGCGGTTCCGCCTCGACCTGTTCGACATCGACCAGCCCGACTACGAGACATATCGCGCCGGCCATGACCTGGACGCGATACGCAGCCGGTTCGAACACGAGCCTGCCTGGCCGAGTGCAGGCGTCCTAGGCGAGCGCCGTTAGAAACGCCGTAACGGCCTCGCGGTACACCTCGGGCGTGTCGTCGTGGATCAGGTGACCCGCGTCAGGTACGTGCAAATACCTTGTGTCCTGCCCGATCTCGGCCATCCGGCGCATCTGCCCGGGCGGCGCCACTGAATTTCCCGCCTCCATGAGCAAGGACGGCACAGCCACATCCCGCCACTGCTGCCAGTAGTCCCGCGTTCCCCACTGGGCAGCGATGTCCAGCCACCACTGCGGATACCCGTGCAGTCGCCAACCGGTGGCCGTCCGGTCGAACGCCTCCAGGAAGTACTGACCCGCGACGGGCCCGAACTCGTCGTAAATCTCTTGCGCCGAACCGAATTCGACCGGAAGGGCATGCACCCACGGCTCCCAGGGCCCGGTGGTGCGCCCGCGGAAATCCGGGGCCATGTCCTCAACCACCACCGCGCTGGCCAGTTCCGGGCGGGCCGCGGCCAGACACCACGAATGCAGCGCACCCATCGAATGCCCCACCAACATCGCCGGCCGCCCGAGTGCGGCCACAGCCTCGCCCAGATCCGCGACGAAACGCTCGGTGCTGATCGGATACGGATCGACCACATCCCGCCCGCGGTGCCACGGTGCGTCATAGGTGTAGACCTCGCCCAGCCCTGTCAACCAGGGCAGTTGGCGCGACCAAGTGCTACCGCGGCCCATCAACCCGTGCACCAGGACGATGGGCTCGCCGCGCCCCCCTCTGTGGATGAGCAGATCTGTGACCATCCCGTTATCTTGCCGCGGACGCCGGGTAGCCTGAACACCATGCCCGTCGTGAAGATCAACGCCATCGAGGTCCCGCCCAACGCCGGTCCGGAACTGGAGAAGCGGTTCGCGAACCGTGCACATGCCGTCGACAGTCAGCCCGGCTTCCTCGGCTTCCAATTGCTGCGCCCGGTCAAGGGTGAAGACCGCTACTTCGTGGTGACGCAGTGGGAAACCGAAGAGGCCTTCCAGGCCTGGGCTTCGGGCCCGGCCGTCGAGGCACACAAGGGCCAGCAGGCAAAGCCTGTGGCCACCGGCGCATCGCTGCTGGAGTTCGAGGTTGTGCTGGACGTTGCAGGGCCCGCTGCCCAGGCGTAGCCGCGGCCGGTCGCTGCACCGCGCGGTCGGCCTGACGGCTATCGCAGCGGTCGCCGCGACCCTGGCTTGTGGCTGTGCGCCGAGTGTCGCGCCCGCGGCCGAGGTGTCCTACGGCGCGCACATCGACACCATCACCCCACCCGGTCTGCGGGCCAAGCAGACCATGGACATGCTCAACTCCGACTGGCCGATCGGCCCCGTCGGCGTTCGCACCCTGGCTGCCCCCGAAAAGGTCGACCTGGTGGGCACCAAGATGGACTCGATCTGGTGGGATCGACCGTTCAAGGTCACCTCGGTGGACATCGGGGCCGCGCAGGCGACATTGCACGTCCTTACGTCCTACAACGTGGCCCAGGACATCGAGCTCAGGACGAACGACGCCGGGCTGGTCGACCGCTTCGACGTCACGCTGGTCCCGCCGAGGATCGACAAGTGGTCCGATATCGACACCGAGCTGACCAAGTCGGGCGCACGCTACTCCTACCGCGTGTCCAAAGTGGTCGACGGCAAGTGCGAGCAGGTTGCCGGCACCAACACCGACATGTCACTGCCGCTGGCTTCGATCTTCAAACTCTATGTACTGCTAGCAGTTTCGGACGCCGTCAAGGCCGGCACCCTGAGCTGGGACGATCACCTCACGATCACCAAGGAAGGCAAGAAGCTCGGCTCCGCCGGGCTGGACAAGCTGCCCCCCGGCGCTCAGATCACGGTGCGGACCGCCGCCCAGCAGATGATCTCGGCCAGCGACAACATGGCCACCGACCTGCTGATCGGACGGGTGGGCCCGGCCGCGGTGGAACGCGCACTGGTGACCGCAGGGCACCACGATCCGGCCAGCATGACTCCGTTCCCGACCATGCACGAGGTGTTCTCGGTCGGCTGGGGCGAACCGAACCTTCGCGACCAGTGGAAAACCGCCTCCCCCACTGATCGGGTGGCGCTGCTCCAGCAGACCAATTCCCGTCCCTACGAACCGGATCCGTACCGCACCCATACGCCGGCATCCAATGACGGCCTCGAGTGGTTCGCCAGTGCAGCCGACATCTGCCGGGTGCACGCAGCGCTGCAAGCCTCGGCCTACGGCGCTGCGGCGCCGGTGAAGGACATCCTGTCGGCGCTGCCCGGTATCGACCCGGATCCGGATAAATGGAAGTACATCGGCGCCAAGGGCGGCAACCTGCCCGGCGATCTGACTTTCAGCTGGTACGCGGTGGATTACACCGGGCAACCGTGGGTGTTCAGTTTTCAGCTGAACTGGCCGAAGTTCCGTAGCCCCACTGCCGCGGGGTGGTTGCTGCAGGTCGCCAAGCGGGCGTTCGCCATGGCACCGGTCGGCTAGCTGCTTCGCAGCGTCCAGGCCTGGCCGCGGAAATGCATCACGGTGCGGCTCATCGGTGCGATGTCGATGCGCCAGAACGACTTTGGTGGCGCATCGAGGGCAACCAGGATGGCCGCCCGGACCACCGCCGGGTGGGTCACCGCGACGAGCCGGCCCCGTGTCGAGGCCAAGCTGTCCATCCAACGTTGCACCCGGTTGACGAGATCGACCACTGATTCGCCGCCGTGCGGTGCGCGGGTCGGATCGGTCAGCCAGACCGCCAGGTCCGCGGGCGGCATGGCGCTCAACACACCGCCGCGCCAGCTCCCGAAATCCAGATCGGCCAGTTGAGGTTCGACCACCGCCGACAAGCCCAGCAGTTCGGCCGTCTGGCGGACCCGTTTCTCCGGGCCGCAGTACGCGGCGTCGATGGCGCCCAGTTCGACGGTCGCATCGGCCTGGCGATGGCCCAGCGAATTCAGCGGCTCATCGGTGGGGAATCGTCCGGCCGCCGTAGCGTCGGTCATGGCATGGGACACCAACGACAACCGGACAACTTCACTCACTGGAACTCACGCCGCAACTGACTCCCGCTTGCCGTCCAGCAACCGCGACAGCGACGCCGCTCCGACAAGTCCGATCGTCGCCCAGATGATCACCTGGGTGCCCAGGCCGTAGAGCCGGAACTCGTAGAGATCAACCGCCGGGAAACCCGGGAACACGATGTTGCCGGCATCATCCCGCAACGGGCCGGGTGTCTCATTGATCGTGGGCAGGATCAGCATCAAAACCGCCACCGCGACGATGTACGCCGCAGCCCCCGCGAGGGTCGCATTCCAGGAACCGAGCTTCGGTGCCAGTTGATGGCCGAGATACGCCGCGGCGACCATCAGCAGCGCCGACAAGCCGACCATCAACAAGTACAGCAGCGCCCGCTGCGTGATCGTCTCATCGAGGCTCGTAGCCGGAGGATTCGGCGGGTACTTGAGCGAAGGCACGATCCACAGCGAGATCAGCATGCCGCCGGCGATGAGCACGGACAGCGTTCGCGCCGACAGGTTGTTGAGCCGGCCGTATGCCACACAGAACACGACGGCAAACAACGCACCCATCGCGACGCTGAACAGCAGCACACCAAGTCCCATGCCTATGTTGGACTGAATCCCGCGGCTGAAGAGCTCACCACCCTCTTCACCATGGCTGTGGCCACCATGTGCAACAGACATTGCCTCATGGGCCGCCGCAGTACCGTCCTCGAAATCGATTGCGCGGCCGACGATGGGTTCGATGAAGATCTTCGACCACACGAACGCGAAAACACCAGCTAGGGCGCCGGCGAGTACGCCGCGCCAGATGACATGTTTTTCCATTGTTTTGTTGTCCCCAGCGTCAGGTCAGTGGCAGGGGAAACCGAGCAGGTGCCGGGCGTCGTGGACGAACTCATGGATGTACATGTTGTCCCCGAAAACCGAGGTGGCACCCTGGTCGACGCCGACGAAGTACAGCAAGACCAACGCAAAGAACGCGGTCAAAGACAACCAGGCCACAGCACTGGCGGCAGACAGGTCGACTGCGGCGGCCCGGCTCTTACGCGCCTCGGGAGTAGTCATCGGAGTTCCTTTCGGGGATATCGCGTCCCAGTTCAAGGGTGACAGGCCAGGGTCTGACTGTTAACAGTGGCGCGGCCGTCCTGGATTCTCACCAGATTCCTATGCCTGTCGATTACACCAGCATCCTAACTACCGCGCAGGAGATCGCTCGTCGGCAGGTATGAAACCGGTATGAAGAATGCCCCCACCGAAACGGTGGGGGCATTCTTCGTCTGGAGCTTATTCCGCAGTGGCTCCGGCCTTGGCCAGATCCGGACCGTCCGAGCCGGCCGCCTTGGGCGCACCGGAGAACGTAAACTTCGCGTCCTCGCCGGCGCCTTCGCCGTCCCAACCCTCGACATCGACCGTGACCAGCTGACCGGGGCCGAGCTCGTCGAAGAGGATCTTCTCGGAGAGCTGGTCCTCGATCTCGCGCTGGATGGTGCGCCGCAGCGGGCGGGCACCGAGCACCGGATCGAAGCCTCGCTTCGCCAGCAGGGACTTGGCCTTGTCGGACAGCTCCATGGCCATGTCCTTGGCCTTGAGCTGCTTTCCGACGCGGCCGATCATCAGGTCGACCATCTTGATGATCTCGTCCTGCGTCAACTGGTGGAACACGATGATGTCATCGATGCGGTTGAGGAACTCCGGCCGGAAGTGCTTCTTCAGCTCGTCGTTGACCTTCTGCTTCATCCGCTCGTAGTTGTTCTCGCCACCACCCTGGGTGAAGCCGAGGCCGACCGCCTTGCTGATGTCGCTCGTACCGAGGTTCGAGGTGAAGATCAACACGGTGTTCTTGAAGTCGACCGTGCGCCCCTGACCGTCGGTCAGGCGACCGTCCTCCAAGACCTGCAACAGGCTGTTGTAGATCTCCTGGTGGGCCTTCTCGATCTCGTCGAACAGCACGACACTGAACGGCTTGCGACGCACCTTCTCGGTGAGCTGGCCGCCCTCTTCGTAACCGACGTAGCCCGGAGGGGCACCGAACAGTCGCGACGCCGTGAAGCGGTCGTGGAACTCGCCCATGTCGATCTGGATGAGCGCATCGTCGTCGCCGAACAGGAAGTTGGCCAGCGCCTTGGACAGCTCGGTCTTACCGACACCGGACGGGCCGGCGAAGATGAACGAACCGGACGGGCGCTTCGGGTCCTTCAGGCCGGCACGGGTACGGCGGATGGCCTTGGAGACAGCCTTGACGGCGTCCTCCTGGCCGATGATCCGCTTGTGCAGCTCATCTTCCATGCGCAGCAGCCGAGTCGTCTCCTCCTCGGTCAGCTTGAACACCGGGATGCCGGTCCAGTTGCCGAGCACTTCGGCGATCTGCTCGTCATCAACCTCGGCGACAACGTCGAGATCGCCTGAGCGCCACTGCTTCTCGCGCTCCCCGCGCTGAGCGACCAAGGTCTTCTCACGGTCGCGCAGGCTTGCCGCCTTCTCGAAGTCCTGCGCGTCGATCGCGGATTCCTTCTCCCGGCGCGCGTCGGCGATCTTCTCGTCGAACTCGCGCAGGTCTGGCGGAGCGGTCATCCGGCGGATGCGCATCCGGGCACCGGCCTCGTCGATCAGGTCGATGGCCTTGTCCGGCAGGAACCGGTCGTTGATGTAGCGGTCGGCCAGGGTGGCCGCGGCCACCAGCGCGCCATCGGTGATCGAGACGCGGTGGTGCGCCTCGTAGCGGTCGCGCAGACCCTTGAGGATCTCGATCGTGTGCTCGACCGTCGGCTCACCCACCTGAACCGGCTGGAACCGGCGCTCCAGGGCGGCATCCTTCTCGATGTACTTGCGGTACTCGTCGAGGGTGGTGGCACCGATGGTCTGCAGCTCGCCGCGGGCCAGCTTCGGCTTCAGGATGCTGGCCGCGTCGATGGCGCCCTCGGCGGCACCCGCGCCGACGAGGGTGTGCAGCTCGTCGATGAACAGGATGATGTCGCCGCGGGTGTTGATCTCCTTGAGCACCTTCTTGAGGCGTTCCTCGAAGTCACCGCGGTAGCGGCTGCCCGCGACCAGCGAACCCAGATCCAGGGTGTAGAGCTGCTTGTCCTTGAGTGTCTCGGGGACCTCGCCGTGCACGATGGCCTGCGCCAGGCCCTCGACGACGGCGGTCTTACCGACGCCGGGCTCACCGATCAGCACCGGGTTGTTCTTGGTACGCCGGCTCAGCACCTGCATGACCCGCTCGATTTCCTTCTCACGGCCGATGACCGGATCGAGCTTGCCCTCCATGGCGGCGGCGGTGAGGTTGCGGCCGAACTGGTCGAGAACCAGTGAAGTGGACGGATTGCCCGACTCACCACCACGACCACCGGTGCCGGCCTCGGCGGCTTCCTTGCCCTGGTAACCACTCAGCAGCTGGATGACCTGCTGGCGCACCCTGGTCAGCTCGGCGCCGAGCTTGACCAGCACCTGCGCGGCCACTCCTTCGCCCTCACGAATCAGGCCGAGCAGAATGTGCTCGGTGCCGATGTAGTTGTGACCGAGCTGCAGCGCCTCGCGCAGGGAAAGCTCCAACACCTTCTTGGCGCGCGGCGTGAACGGGATGTGACCGGACGGTGCCTGCTGGCCCTGGCCGATGATCTCCTCGACCTGGCTGCGCACGCCTTCCAGCGAGATGCCCAACGACTCCAGCGACTTGGCGGCTACGCCCTCGCCCTCGTGAATAAGACCCAACAGGATGTGCTCGGTCCCGATGTAGTTGTGGTTGAGCATCCGGGCTTCTTCTTGCGCCAGGACGACGACCCTGCGGGCACGGTCGGTGAATCTCTCAAACATCGGTGGTTACCTGCTCTCCATCGCGTAGCGATACCCGCGTACGGCTTCGTTATATCGGTTTTCTCGTAGCCCGCACGTAGTACCTACCGTCCACTCTAGTGGGCGGCCGCCCCGGGTGCGGAGGTTGGACCCAGGACAAGCTGTCCACATCGAGTGCTGCAGAAGAGCAACGCCGCCGGTAGACGATTCGTTTCCGAAAACCTTCCGATTCGGGTTCGCCACTAGCGAAAAACTCCGGACCGGGAATTCTCACCGGTCCGGAGCTGGCAACTATCGGTTACGTTGCGGTCGTCTATGTTGCTGCGTGGAAAGCGTCGATGACGTCAGCAGGGATGCGGCCGCGAGTCGACACGTTGTGCCCGTTGCGGCGGGCCCATTCGCGGATGGCCGCGCTCTGCTCGCGATCGATGGCGCCACGGCCTCGGGCCGGACCTGCCACCCGTCCGCGCCGACGTCCGCCGACCCGGCGTCCGGCCTCGACCCACTGCTTCAGGTCGTTACGGAGCTTGGTGGCATTCTTGGAGGAAAGGTCGATCTCATAGGTGACACCGTCGAGGCCGAATTCGACCGTCTCGTCGGCGGTGGCTTCGCCGTCGAAATCATCGACCAACGTGACGGTCACTTTCTTAGCCATTACCCCGCACCGAACCCTTCTGCTTACGCATTGGCGACTTACGCCCGAGTATCCTGCATCCGCGCCCCAATGTGCCACAAAACGCGCACATTTCCAACAACGCGTGGATCGCGGCGGTTCAGTTGCTGTGGATCAGTTACCGTGACGGCGAACAATCGGGAACAAAACCGTGTCTCTAATAGACAACCCTGTCAACGCCATCAACAAGCGATCGACACCCATTCCGGTTCCGGTGGTCGGCGGCATCGCATACTCCAATGCGGCAAGGAAATCGTCGTCGAGAACCATTGCTTCGTCATCGCCGGCGGCCGCCGCACGGGCCTGGGCCTCGAATCGTTCCCGTTGGATTACCGGATCGACGAGTTCGGAATATCCGGTGGCGAGCTCGAAACGCCGTATGTAGAGGTCCCATTTCTCGGTCACCCCGGGGATGCTGCGGTGAGCGCGGGTCAGCGGCGAGGTCTCGACCGGGAAGTCGCGGACGAACGTAGGCGCCCACAACTTCTCGCCGACAGTGTGTTCCCAGAGTTCCTCGACCAATTTTCCGTGCCCGTAACCACGGTCACGCGGAATCTCCACCTCGAGCCGATCGGCAATAGCCCACAAGTAGTCCACTGATGTCTCCGGCGTGATCTCCTCACCCAGAGCCTCAGACAACGAAGGATACATTTCCAACGTGTCCCATTGCCCGTCGAGATCGTAGATAGTGCCATCGGGCAATGGCACTTGCCGGGTGCCGATTGCCTCGTCGGCAACCTCTTGAATAAGTTCGCGGGTAACTACCGCAGAATCGTTGTAGTCGCCGTAGGCCTGATATGTCTCCAGCATCGAGAATTCCGGCGAGTGCGTAGAATCAACGCCTTCGTTGCGAAAGTTCCGATTCAACTCGAAAACCCGGTCAAAACCGCCGACGATGCAGCGCTTGAGGAACAGTTCCGGCGCGATCCGCAGGTACAAATCCACATCGAGCGCATTCGAGTGGGTAATGAACGGCCGGGCTGCCGCTCCACCGGCCAGCGTCTGCAGCATAGGTGTCTCGACCTCGAGGAAGCCCCGGCGTTCCAGTGCCGAACGCACCGCCCGCACCACCGCTACCCGCTGACGCGCAATACTGCGCGCCTCCGGACGCACGATGAGATCCACGTAGCGCTGACGCACCCGCGCTTCTTCGCTCATTTCTTTGTGAGCAATGGGCAGCGGGCGCAGAGCCTTGGCCGCCATCTGCCACGAATCGGCCAGCACGGAAAGTTCGCCGCGCTTGGAGCTGATCACCTCGCCGTGAAGAAACACGATGTCGCCGAGGTCCACATCGGCCTTCCACGCATCGAGCGACTCCTGCCCCACCTGGGCCAGGCTGATCATCGCCTGCAACTGCGTGCCATCGCCCTCCTGCAGCGTCGCGAAGCACAACTTGCCCGAATTGCGGGCGAACACCACCCGCCCCGAGACACCGACCATCACGCCGGTCTGGGTGTCGGCGACCAGGTCCGGATAGGCGCTGCGCAGTTCAGCCAGCGAATGCGTACGCGGGACGGTCACCGGATAGGGTTCGCGGCCCTCGGCCAGCAGCCGCTCCCGCTTGGCCTGACGAATCCGGAACTGCTCGGGAAGGTCGGCCTGGGACTGGGACGCGTCGTCGCGATCGGCTGGGCTCACAGAGTGCCAGCTTAAATGAACCCGCGAGCGCATAATTGCACGCCGACAAGCTGGCGGGGACTATCCGCATCCTGACGGGGACAGACTGCAGCCCAGGTGTGCACAACCTCACAACAATGGCGAATTGGTTCTGCCTATTTGGCGGGCTTGAGCCGGCCGCGCTGGCTGTCACGGTTCCGCTCGAACACCAACCGCAGGCCGTCAAGGGTCAGGTGCGGGTCGTAGTGCTCGACCGTGCGCAGGTCCGGCAACACCAGCGGCGCGGTGTAGCCGGTCGCCACGACCGCGACATCGTCGCCGGCGAATCCGTCGACATCCGCGCGGATCCGGTGGACCAGCCCGTCGACCAGCCCGGCGAACCCGAAAACCGCTCCGGCCTGCATGCACTCGACGGTGTTCTTGCCGACCACCGAACGCGGACGGGTCAGCTCGACCCGGCGCAGGGCAGCCGAGCGGGCCGCGGCGGCATCCGAGGACACCTGCACACCGGGTGCGATCGCCCCACCCAGGAACTCCCCCTTTGCCGACACCACATCGACACAGATCGACGAGCCGAAATCGACGATGATCGCCGCAGTGCCGTATTTGTGATAGGCGGCAAGGCAATTCACGATCCGGTCCGCGCCGACTTCCTTGGGGTTGTCGACCAGCAGCGGGATACCGGTACGCACACCGGGTTCAATCAGCACATGCGGCACCGTCGGCCAGTACTGCTCGAGCATGAGGCGCACCTCATGCAGCACCGAGGGTACCGTGGACAGCCCGGCGGCCCCGGTCAGACGCTCGGAGTCATCTCCGATCAGGCCGTCGAGGGTGAGCGCCAATTCATCTGCAGTCACCTCGGATTCGGTCCGGATCCGCCACTGCTGCACCACTTTCGCGTGATCCCCTGAACCGGAGATCAGCCCGACGATGGTGTGGGTGTTGCGGACGTCGATGGCGAGCAGCATCAGCGCGGTGACATCAGTTCGGACGCGTCCTCGGGGACGTAGGCCGGGTCATGGCTGTGCTCGCCGAGATCGATCTGCTTGTTGTCGGCATCTACGAACACGATCCGCGGCTGGTAGGCACGGGCCTCGGCATCCTCCATCACCCCGTAGGCGATCAGGATGACCAGATCGCCCGGGTGGATGAGATGCGCTGCGGCGCCGTTGATCCCGATCACCCCGGTGCCGCTCTCGCCGGTGATGGCGTACGTCACCAGGCGGGCACCGTTGTCGATGTCGACGATCGTCACCTGCTCACCCTCGAGCAGGTCGGCCGCTTCCATCAGGTCGGCGTCAATGGTCACCGAGCCCACGTAGTGCAGGTCGGCCTGCGTCACCGTGGCACGGTGAATCTTCGATTTCAGCATGGTGCGCTGCATCAGTTCCTCCAGGGCAATTCGTGATTGTCGCTGTCACCGACGCGGGGGTGTCCGTCGATTCCCGCCGACGCTCCGATATCGACCGATATGTTGTCCAGCAGCCGGGTCCGGCCCAGCCGAGCGGCCACCAGCAACCGGGCCTGACCTTCGCTCGGCGCGGGACCCAACATCGGGTCGCGCACCTCCAGGTAGTCGACGTCGATGGCGGGCACCTCGTCGAGCACCGCCCGGGCCGCGTCGACGGTCGCCGACGCCCCGCCCGCCGCCGCGTACTTCCCTGC
Source organism: Mycobacterium sp. DL440 (assembly GCF_011745145.1). NCBI lineage: Bacteria > Bacillati > Actinomycetota > Actinomycetes > Mycobacteriales > Mycobacteriaceae > Mycobacterium > Mycobacterium sp. DL440. The sequence continues at coordinate 4,643,597 of NZ_CP050191.1, forward strand.
CAGCAGGGCCGCCGACAACGCGCCGGCCTGTTCACGCTCGTCGGCATCGAGGTAGCGATTGCGCGACGACATCGCCAGTCCGTCGGATTCCCGGACGATGGGCACCCCCACGATCTGTACGTCGACATTGAGGTCGGTGACCATCTGCCGGATCAATGCCAGTTGCTGATAGTCCTTTTCGCCGAAGAAGGCCCGGTCGGGCCGGACGATCTGGAGTAGCTTGAGCACGACGGTGAGCACACCGGCGAAGTGGCCCCGGCGCGACGCGCCTTCCAGTTCATCGCCGGCTGTCCCGGGCTGCACACTGGTACGGGGTCCGTTGGGGTACATGTCCGAACCGGTTGGGGTGAAAGCGATCTCGACGCCCTCCGCACGCAGCGCGGCCAGGTCCTCATCGAGGGTCCGCGGGTAGGCGTCGAGGTCTTCGCCCGGCGCGAACTGCAACGGGTTGACGAAGATCGACACCACGACGACCGCGCCCGGAACCCGCTTGGCCGCCCGGATCAGGGTCAGGTGTCCTTCGTGCAGTGCACCCATGGTGGGCACGAGGGTGACCCGGCGGCCACTGGTGCGCAGGGCCCGGGCGACCGCTGCGACATCGGCGGGTGCCGAGTAGACGTTCAGCTCGCCGGCGACGAACTTGGGCGTGTTGCTGGGGGTCATCCGTGACTCGTTTCAGGGCGGTTTTTGGGACCTGCTTCTGGGCTCGTCTCCCGGAGAGCTGCGAGCACCCCCGCAGGCGCGTGAGCACGTTGGGCGGTGCGCAGTGAGTCGACCCGATATGCCTGGGCCAGTTGAGGATCCAATGCCCTTAGCGCATTCAGATGCGCGGTAACCGCGGCGGCGTCACCGCGCGCAACCGGCCCGGTCAACGCGGCCTGACCGCGTTGCAGCGCGTTCTCCAGCGCGGCCTGGGCCAGCGGGCCCACCACACGTTCCGGCAGACCGCCGGGCGCATCGCCGACGAGTTCCTGGCCGAGCAGTTCCTGGCCGCGAAGCGAGGCACGCAAGATGTCGACCGCATCGAGCACCAGGGTGACCAGGTGGTTGCCGGCATGCGCCAGCGCCGCGTGGTATTGCGTTCTGGCGTATTCGGGCACCCGGAACGGCTCGCCGCCGATCTCGAGCACCAGCGACTGACCGATCGCATAACCGACTTCGTCGGCCGCGGTGACACCGAAACACGTATCGGCCAGCCGCGAGATGTCCTCGTCCGAGCCGGTGAATGTCATCGCCGGATGGATCGCCAGCGGAATGCACCCCTGCTCGGTCAGCGGGGCCAGCACCGCGACCCCGTTGGCACCGGAGGTGTGCACCACGATCGTGCCGGGCCGCACCGCACCGGTGGCGGCCAGACCCGACACCAGAGATGTCAGCTCAGCGTCGGGGACCGCCAACAGCAAGAGTTCGGCCCGCTCCGCCACCTCGGGAACGGGAAGGACGGAGGTTTCGGGCAGCCGACGCTGCGCCCGCAGCCGCGACGCCTCGGATATCGCGCTGCACGCCACCACCACGTGTTCGACACGTTCCAGGGCATAGCCCAGCGCAGTGCCTACCCGGCCGGCGGAGATGATGCCGACGCTGAGCCTGGCCGGACGCAATCCCTCAGGAGGGGACCACCCGTTTGCAGGGGGCTGCTGCATCGCAGACGACCTCACAGGTTGAAATGGTTTTACGTTCCAGTCCCGCGTTGCGGGTACCGGACGGTCGCCACGAGACTAGCTCACTCCTTGCGGCGCCTGCGACGCCCGCCTTCGGCGGGACCCGTCTGAAACCGTGCCAGCAGCTCGTTCACCGACTGCCCATCGGCATGGTGCCCGTTCGGCGGCTCGGGCTCGTCGTCGGTGCGGTGCCGCGATGCCCGTCGCGGCGGCTCGGGTGGTTGCGAGGACTCGGTGGCCAACGCCGGGGACGGCTGTGCCGGTGCGGGCAGGCCGGCGTCGGAAACCTCACCCGCGGCGGAGTGACGACCACGCGGCGGCTCGGGAGCCTGACCTGGTGACATCGCGGGCGCCGGAGTCGGCGCGGGCTCAAGTGCCGGCTCAGCTGCCGGAGCTGGTTCGGGCTTGGGCGCCGGAGCTGCGGTGGGTGTCGATTCTTGGGCGCGGCGCCGGCCGACGTACTCGTTTGCGGCGCCGTTCTGGGCTACCGGTGTAGCCCAGTTGCTGCCCGGTACGCCTGCGGGAATCCACTGTCCCTCGGCGGGTGCCGGTTCCCAACCCGTCGCCGCGGGTTCAGCGGCGGGCGCCGACGTGCTCGGGGGCTCGGGTTCCGGGGCTTCGATGGTGGGTGACGGCTGCATCGGCGGCATGGCCGGTGGCGGCGGGGGCGGCGCCCAGGTCGACGGAGGCTCGGGCTGCCGGCGGGCGGCCGGTGGCGGCTCGGGCCGGGGCTGCGGTTGGGGCTCAGGCCGAGGCCCGGATACCGGTTGCGGCTCAGGCCCGAACACCGGTTGCGGCTCGGGCCGGGGCTGCGGTTGGGACTCAGGCCGGGCAGCCGGTTGCGGCCCGGGCCGCGGCGATGCCTTGGGCTCCGGCTGGCGCGGGGTTTCTTGCTGGCGCGGCGGCTCCGGGCGCCGGCGACGACGCGGCTGCTCTCCGGCGGGCACTGGCCGCGAGGGCAGCCGGTGCACGCCACCGGACGTCACCCAGTCGTTCTCCGGCGGATGCGGCTCCGCCGGGACATCGATGATCGGGCTTTCCTGGGTACGCGACATGCGGATGTCCGTGACCTCGACGGGCGGCACGTCCAGACGGCTGGCGGTGACCCGGCCGGCGGTACGCACCGCGCTCTTGTCGGTCTCGATGGCTGGGCGGTGTACCAGGTCCGTGTCGAACAGGATCTCCAGATTCGCCCGCAATGCGGCCAGCTCGGAGCGCAGCGCGGCAACCTCGTCGGCGGCCTGGGCGCGCAGCTCCGAGGCCAGCTCGCGGCGCAACTGGGTTTCGACGGTCAGCTCGTACTCCCGCCGCGCCGAGATCTCGCGATCCAGCTGCAGGTCGTAGACGAACTTCAGATCGCGGGCCTTGGCCTGGTCCAGGTCACTCTGGCGCCGATAGATCACGGAGACGAAGGCCGCCACCACGGCGGCCCACAGGGCCAGGATGACAGCGAGTTTCAGCAACTCGACACGATCGGTGAACACCAATGCGGAACTGGCCAGAATGGCGAGCACCAGCAATACCGTTAAGAGCAGCCAGCCTGGCCTTCGGCCGCCGCGCCGTGGCCGACCACCGCGGGGCAGAACGGTCATGCGCCGACTGTACCCGTCAGAGGTCATCCAGCCTGGGGACCGCTGCGGCGATTCGGCCAACTACCTGGCTGAAATCGTTCACTCGGTCGCAGTATCTCCGTTGTCCGGCGGTTCCTCGGGAGACTTGCAGCAATGCTGTAGCCACACCGCCGCGACGATCAGCGCCAGGGCACTGATCGCAGCCACCACCGCGCCGGGAGTGTCCTCGCCGGCGACCCTCAGGTCGCCGCGCCGGGGCAACAGGTACACCAGCACCCCGATCCACCAGCCCGCGGCGATGGCGCCGACCCAGGCCGAGGCCTTGGCGATGACGACCGACCGGGCCACCGTGAGTGGGTGCAGGCGGCCCCCACCGACCCCGATCTGACCGTCGTTGATCTTGGCCCGTACATAGAACGCCCAGCCCGCCTCGGCGATCGCAACCGCCAGCAGTGAGAGTCCGGTCCAGATGGTGAGCGGCGGGAACCACCGGTAGAGGCCACCGACCAGCAGGTAGCCGACGATGGCGACGACGACCACCGCGCCGGCCAGGTCGCGTTTGCGCGTCGGGCCCATCAGTCGGCCACCGGTTCGGTGCGGAAGTCCAGCGCCAGATCGGTGCGCCTGACCCCGGCTCGTTCGGCCGGGTCGATCTCCTCCAGCAGGTGCGCGACCCGCCGGGTGCGGCCGATGACGGTCAGCGTGGCATCCGGATCCACCGCCAACCACGGGATCAGCACGAACGCGCGCAGATGAGCCAGCGGGTGCGGCAACGTCAGGTCGTCATCGCGGGACTGCACCTCGACGTCACCGTCATGGCAGGTGACCAGGTCGACGTCGAGGGTGCGCGGGCCCCACCTCTGCTCCCGGACCCGGTCCGCGGCCGTTTCCAACTCCTGGCCGCGTCGCAGCCAGCCGTGTCCGTCGAGGCCCGGATCGTCGGCGAGCAGTACCGCGTTCAGGAACGGCGCCTGCTCGACTCCGCCCCAGGCGTCGGTCTCGAACACCGGCGACACCGCGCGGACCGCACTCCCGAAGCCGTCGACCACCGACTGCAACCGGGCCAGCCGGTCGCCGAGATTGGACCCGATCGACAGAACGGTCGATGTCACGTGGAGTTCCCCCGCCTCGATCGCCGGGCCACCACCGCGACATCGTCGAAGGTCAGCGGAATCGGGGCGCTCGGCTTGTGCACGACGACCTCGACCGCATGCAGACGCTCGTCGGCCATGATGGCGTCGGCGATCTCGGCCGAGACCGTCTCGATCAAGTTCCGCGGCGGGCCCGCGACGATATCTGCTGCCCGCTGGGCCAGTGCGCCGTAGTCGAGTGTGTCGGCGAGATCGTCGGTGGCTGCCGCCCGGCGCAGGTCCACCCATGCCGTGATGTCGATGACGAAGTCCTGCCCGTCGCGGCGCTCATGGTCGAACACACCGTGATTGCCACGAACCCGTAAGCCGCGCAATTCAATTCGATCAGCCAATCTGACCTCCAGATTCCCAGGCTTCCAGTACGGCGAGCGCGTCGACGGAGGCCACCACATCGTGCACCCGAACTCCCCAGGCCCCGCGCTGGGCCGCGAGCATCGAGATCACCGCGGTGGCGGTCTCACGGCCGTCCGGTGGGCGCGGGGTCCCGTCGGGCCCGGCCAGCAAGGCACCGAGGAAACGCTTGCGTGACGCACCGACCAACACGGGGATCCCGGTCGCGATGAATTCGGGCAGCGCGTGCAGCAGGGCCCAATTGTCCTGCGCGGTCTTGGCGAATCCCAGACCCGGGTCGATGATCAGCCGCTCCGGGGCAACGCCCGCAGCGACCGCGGCGTCGACCGCGGTCAGCAGTTCGGCCCGAACCTCGGCCACCACATCGCCGTAACCCGGAGCGCGGTGCGGCCGCTCGGTGCCGACCGAACGCCAGTGCATCAGGATCCACGGCACTTTCGCCTCGGCGAGCAGCGGCGCCATGTTGGGGTCCGCCAGGCCGCCGGACACGTCGTTGACGATCTGCGCGCCACTTTCCAGGGCCACCTTCGCCACATCGGCGTGCATGGTGTCGATGCTGACCGTGACGCCTTGGGAGGCAAGCGCTTCGATGACCGGAGCGACCCGGGCCGCCTCCACCGCAGGGTCGACGCGCACCGCACCGGGCCGGGTCGATTCCCCGCCGACGTCGATGATCGCGGCCCCGGCAGCGGCCAGCGCCAGCCCCTGTTCGACGGCGCGGTCGCGGTCGATGAACTTGCCGCCGTCGGAGAAGGAATCGTCGGTGACATTCACCACCCCCATGACCTGCACGCGCGTTCCGCGAGGGACCATCGGCCTGGCTGGGTTCACTTCCGCAGGATCAGTTCCAGCGCCTCGGCCCGAGAAGCCTTGTCGGTCTTGAACTGTCCCCGCACCGCGGAGGTGGTGGTGACCGCGCCCGGCTTGCGGACGCCGCGCATGGCCATGCACAGGTGCTCGGCCTCGATCACCACGATGGCTCCGCGCGGATCGAGCTTGCGCATCATCGCGTCGGCGATCTGCGCCGTCAGGCGTTCCTGCACCTGCGGACGCTTGGAGTACAGGTCGACCAGCCGGGCGATCTTCGACAGACCGGTCACCCGGCCGTCCACCCCGGGGATGTATCCGACGTGGGCCACCCCGTGGAACGACACCAGGTGATGCTCACAGGTGGAGTACAACGGGATCGACTTGACCAAGACGAGCTCGTCGTGTTCCTCGTCGAAGGTGGTGTTGAGCACCGCGTCCGGGTCGGTGTAGAGACCGGCCATCAGTTCCTTGTACGCACGCGCCACGCGGGCCGGGGTATCCAGCAGACCCTGACGGTCGGGGTCCTCACCGATGGCGATCAGCAGCTCACGCACGGCCGCCTCGGCGCGCGGTTGGTCGAACACCCGCGTGGCCGTATCGGTGTTGTTGTGATGCTCGCGCAGCGACTGCGCCATCGAAGCCTCCGTTCTCGGATCAGCCGTGGGCCGGCGGGTTGGGCCGATCGGCCCGCTCAGTACCACCGTCCTGGCCCGCCTCGTCGTTCGGATTCGGCTGACCGGGATGAGGATAAGGCTGGTACGGGTATGGCTGGGGCTGTTGCCATCCCGACGGGTGCGGCGGCGGGTACCAGTAGCCCTGCTGTTGCGGGGGCGGCTGGTATCCCGGCTGCGACGGCGACGGCGGCCAACCCGGGGCGTGCCAGCCGGCCGGAGCACCGTAGTCGGGCTGGGTCGAGCCGTTCGGGGGCGCACCGTTGGTGCCGGCACCGTTGGTCTCGTTCGTCCGCTCGGCCTCGCGGCTGGCGGCCGCGATGGCGGCCTTGAACGCGGGCTCGGGCACCGGCGGCGGCCACGGCTCGCCGCGCTCGATGGCGATCTCGCCTGGGGTCTTGATCGGCGGCTTGTCCGACGGCACCCGGCCGCCGAAATCGTCGAACATGGTCAACCGGGGACGCTTCTTGACGTCGCCGAAGATGGCCTCGAGCTCGACGCGGTGCAGCGTCTCCTTCTCCAGGAGTTCGCCGGCCAGGGTGTCCAGCACATCGCGGTAGTCGCTGAGGATTTCCCACGCCTCGGTGTGCGCGGCCTCGATGAGCTTGCGCACCTCATCGTCGATGTCGCGCGCCACCTCGTGACCGAAGTCGGCCTGAGTGCCCATCGTGCGGCCCAGGAACGGATCACCGTGCTCGGTTCCGTAGCGCACGGCCCCCAGCTTGGAGCTCATGCCGTACTCGGTGACCATGGCGCGGGCGATCTTGGTGGCCTGCTCGATATCGGACACCGCACCGGTGGTGGGCTCGCGGAAGACGAGCTCCTCGGCAGCGCGACCACCCATGGCGAACACCAGGCGGGCGATCATCTCCGAGCGGGTCATCAGGCCCTTGTCGTCCTCGGGCACCGCGACGGCGTGGCCGCCCGTGCGGCCGCGGGCCAGGATGGTCACCTTGTAGATCGGCTCGATGTCGGGCATCGCCCACGCGGCCAGGGTGTGCCCGCCCTCGTGGTAGGCGGTGATTTTCTTTTCCTGCTCGCTGATGATGCGGCCCTTGCGGCGCGGGCCGCCCACGACGCGGTCCACGGCCTCTTCCAGCGCCGCGCTGGTGATGACGGTGCCGTTCTCGCGGGCGGTCAGCAGCGCGGACTCGTTGATCACGTTGGCCAGATCCGCGCCGGACATGCCGACGGTGCGCTTGGCCAGGCCGTCCAGGTCGGCGTCGGGGGCGATCGGCTTGCCCGCCGAGTGCACCTTGAGCACCGCGCGACGGCCGGCCAGGTCAGGATTGGACACCGGGATCTGCCGGTCGAAGCGGCCGGGCCGCAGCAGGGCCGGGTCGAGGATGTCGGGCCGGTTGGTGGCCGCGATCAGGATGACGCCCTGGCGATCGCCGAAACCGTCCATTTCGACCAGCAGCTGATTCAGCGTCTGTTCGCGCTCGTCGTGACCGCCGCCCATGCCGGCGCCGCGCTGACGGCCGACGGCGTCGATCTCGTCGACGAAGATGATGCACGGGCTGTTCGCCTTGGCCTGCTCGAACATGTCCCGCACGCGGGAGGCGCCGACGCCGACGAACATCTCGACGAAGTCCGAACCCGAGATCGTGAAGAACGGGACCCCGGCCTCACCGGCGACGGCACGGGCCAGCAGGGTCTTGCCGGTTCCGGGCGGGCCGTAGAGCAGCACGCCCTTGGGGATCTTGGCGCCCAGCGCCTGATAGCGCGACGGGTTCTGCAGGAAGTCCTTGATCTCGTAGAGCTCCTCGACCGCCTCGTCGACGCCTGCGACGTCGGCGAACGTGGTCTTGGGCATGTCCTTGCCCAGCTGCTTGGCCTTCGACTTGCCGAAGCCGAAGCCCATCCGGCCGCCGCCCTGCATCCGGGAGAACATCACGAACAGGCCGACCAGCAGCAGCAACGGCAGCATGTAGATCAGCATCGAGCCGAGGAAGCTGCCCTGATTGACGGTGGTGCCGAACTTGACGTGCTTGGCATCGAGCTGGTCGACGAGCTTTACCGCATAGCCGGTCGGGTACTTCGTGATGACCTTGTCGCTGTTCTCGGTCTCGTCCTTGCCGCTCTTCAGATCGAGCCGCAGCTGTTGCTCGCGGTCGTCGATCTGGGCGCTGTTGACGTTGTCGGCATTGATCTGGGCCACCGCCACCGAGGTGTCGACGGGTTTGTAGCCGCGGGTGTCGTCACTGAAATAGAAAAACGACCAGCCCAGCAACAGCACGACCGCGACAACGGTCAACGTACGGATCACATTTTTGCGGTTCATCGATCACTCGGCCGAGTTCGGCCCGGTCCTTCCAACGTGCGCAGTTGAGACATTCAAGGCTACCGCTTGACCAACGTCCGGCAGTTCCCGACGGTATCTAGCCGACGGCGGGCCGCTGTGCTTGGGTGAGATCGTGCTCACTTCTGCCGAATTGCTCCTCGCGTGCGCGTGACCCAACGGTTGGTCGACACCAATGGCGTGACGCTGAAGGTGACCGAGGCGGGTGAGCACGGAAATCCGGTGGTGGTGCTGGCCCACGGGTTCCCGGAGCTGGCCTACTCATGGCGGCACCAGATCCCCGTGCTTGCGGCCGCCGGCTATCACGTCCTGGCCCCTGACCAGCGGGGTTACGGTGGCTCATCACGGCCCGAGGCCATCGATGCCTTTAACATCGTGGAGCTGACCGCCGACATCGCGGGGTTGCTCGATGATGTCGGCGCCGCGCAGGCGGTGCTCATCGGTCACGACTGGGGCTCGCCCGTCGTCACCAACTTTCCGTTGTTCTTCCCTGATCGGGTCGCGGCGGTGGCCGCGCTGAGCGTGCCCCCGGTCCCCCGGGCATCCGGGCCGCCGACGCAGATCTGGCGCAAGATCGTCGGGGACAACTTCTTCTACATCCTGTACTTCCAAGAGCCCGGCGTCGCCGACACCGCACTGGGCGCCGATGTCCGTCAGTCGCTGCGCCGCATGATCGCGATGGAAGGCATCAGCGCTCCCCCGGACAGCCTGTCGGATCGACCGCTGCCGCCACTGCCGGACTGGATCACCGCCGACGAGTTCGAGCGTTACGTGCAGGCCTACGCCGAGACCGGCTTCACCGGGCCGCTGAACTGGTACCGCAACTTCGACCGGAACTGGGAGCTCACCGCGAGCACTCCCGCATCGGCTATCACGGTCCCGATGCTGTTCGTCGCCGGCACCGCCGACCCGGTGCTGGGCTTCACGCCGCGCGACCGGGTGCGTGACGTGGCCACCGGTGACTACCGCGAGGTACTGCTCGACGGCGCCGGACACTGGCTGCAGCAGGAACGTCCCGATGAGGTGAACAAAGTGCTGTTGGAGTTCCTGGAGGGCCTGAAGTGAGTCCGTTGAATTTCGGCGTCTTCATCACGCCGTTTCACCCGGTCGGCCAATCCCCGACCACCGCACTGCAATACGACATGGACCGGGTCGAGGCGCTGGACCGGCTGGGCTACGACGAGGCCTGGTTCGGCGAACATCACTCCGGCGGTTACGAACTCATCGCCTGCCCGGAGGTGTTCATCGCCGCCGCCGCCGAACGGACCAGGCACATCCGGTTGGGCACCGGCGTGGTGTCCCTGCCGTACCACCACCCGCTGATGGTGGCCGACCGGTGGGTGCTGCTCGACCACCTGACCCGCGGCCGGGTGGTGTTCGGAACCGGGCCGGGTGCGCTGCCGTCGGATGCCTACATGATGGGCATCGACCCGGTGGATCAGCGGCCGATGATGCAGGAATCCCTCGAGGCGATCCTGGCGCTGTTCCGCGCCGCACCCGACGAACGGATCAGCCGCGAGACCGACTGGTTCACCCTGCGCGACGCGGCACTGCACATCCGCCCGTACACCTGGCCGTATCCCGAGATATCGACTGCGGCAATGATTTCCCCGTCGGGCCCGCGGTTGGCCGGGGCGTTGGGCACCTCGCTGCTCTCGCTGTCGATGTCGGTGCCCGGCGGCTACGCGGCCATCGAGACCACCTGGGACACCGTGCGCGAGCAGGCCGCCAAATCCGATCGGCCCGAACCGGACCGGCAGAACTGGCGGGTGCTCGGGGTCATCCACCTCGCCGACACCCGCGAACAAGCCATTGAGGACTGCACCTACGGCCTGCAGGATTTCGCCAACTACTTCGGCGCGGCCGGTTTCGTCCCGTTGTCCGAGAAAACCGAGGCAGCCGGTTCCGCATACGAGTTCGTGGAAAACTATGCCTCCAAAGGCAATTGCTGTATCGGCACGACCGCCGATGCAATCGCCTACATCCAGGACCTGCTCGACCGCTCCGGCGGGTTCGGCACCCTCCTGCTTCTCGGCCACGACTGGGCGCCGCCGGCCGCCACGTTCCATTCCTACGAACTGTTCGCCCGCGAGGTGATCCCACATTTCAAGGGTCAGCTCACGGCGGCGCGGGCCTCGCACGACTGGGCCAAGGGCATGCGAGATCAACTGCTGGGCCGCGCCGGGCAGGCGATCGTCAACGCGATCACCGAACACACTTCGGAAAGCAACGAGGGGAAGAGTTGATGCGCGCCGCGGTCCTGCGTGACGGCCGGATGATCGTCCGTGATGACGTGCCCGAACCGGTGCCCGGCCCGGGGCAGGTGCTGGTCGAGGTGAAGGCCTGCGGAATCTGCGGGTCCGACCTGCATTTCGCCGCCCACGGCGCCGACATGCTGGCCGCGGGCGCCGACCTGGAGGGTGTGCCCGATATGGACATCGACCTGGCCGGCGATGTCTTCATGGGGCATGAGTTCAGCGCCGAGATCCTCGACGCCGGACCGGGAACCGAGGCACCCGCCCCCGGGACACTGGTGACCTCGGTGCCGGTGCTGATCTCGGCCGGCGGGATCGCGCCGATCGTGTACAGCAACACCACCGTCGGCGGGTATGCCGAGCGGATGCTGCTCTCCGCCCCGCTACTACTGCCGGTACCCAACGGTCTGAGCGCCGCACAGGCCGCGCTCACCGAACCGATGGCCGTCGGCCTGCATGCGGTCAACGCATCGCGCATCGAACCCGGCGAAACGGCACTCGTCGTCGGCTGCGGCCCCGTCGGCGTCGCGATCATCGCGGCACTGAAACTCCGGGGCGTGGAAACCATTGTGGCGTCGGACTTCTCCCCCACCCGCCGCGAACTCGCTGCCACCATGGGCGCCCACATCACACTGGATCCGGCCGCGGATTCACCCTTCCATCAGTGCCAACCCACGGTGGTCTTCGAGGCGGTCGGCGCGCCCGGGATCATCGACGACGTGCTGCGCCGCTCGCCCCCGGGCGCCCGTCTCGTGGTGGCCGGGGTCTGCATGCAGCCCGACACGGTGCATCCGTTCTACGCGATCACCAAACAGATCAGCATCCAGTTCGTCTTCGGCTACGACCCGACCGAGTTCGCGAACTCGCTGCGTGCCATCGCCGAGGGGGAAATCGACGTCGTGCCGATGATCACCGGGACCGTGAAGCTCGACGGGGTAGACGGCGCATTCGACGAACTCGCCTCCCCCGACCGGCACTGCAAGGTCCTGGTGACTCCGTGACGTCCCGGTAGGGTTTCAGTCATGCCGATCGCCGGGAATGTGAAATTGCGGGTACTCGGCGTTGCCACGGCGGGATTGATCGCCGTCAGCGCAAGCGCGTGCGATGCGACCTCAGGCCCCGCCGCGGGCGCACCGGACGGCGCCCGGCAGGTGACCGTCGTCGGATCCGGCCAGGTGCAGGGCGTGCCGGACACCCTGACCGCCGACGTGGCGATGGAGTTCACCGCGCCAGACGTGTCCGACGCCCTCAACCAGTCCAGCCAACGGCAGCAGGCCGTGATCGATGCGCTGGTCGGATCGGGCATCGACCGCAAGGACATCAGTACCACCCAGGTCAGCGTGCAACCGCAATTCACCGACAGCAAGATCTCGGGCTACCGGGCCAGCAATGCGATCAAGGTCAAGATCCGCGACACCGCCAAGGCGTCGGCGACCCTGGCCTTGATCGCCAGCACCGGAGGGGATGCCACCCGCATCAACTCGGTCGACTATTCGATCGAAGACGACTCAGACCTAGTGCGTGACGCTCGCGCCCGGGCATTCGACGACGCCAAGAACCGCGCCGAGCAGTACGCCGGATTGTCCGGACTGCACCTGGGCAAGGTGATCTCGATTTCCGAACAGACCGGTGGCTCGACCCCGCCCACACCCACCCCGATGCCGCGGGCGGCGATGCAGGCCGTCCCGCTGGAACCCGGTCAGCAGACGGTGGACTTCTCGGTGACGGTGATCTGGGAGCTCACCTAGCCGGCTCACCCCCGCCGAAACCGCATTCCGGCAGCGAAAGTGCGAGTAAGGCACTGCTGGAATGCCATTTCGGCGCAAAGGGGCTCAGCCGGCGGGCGCAATGTCGACGGGAATGCCGTTGAGCACCGCGGTGCCCGACAGCGGATCCAGATGGGTGCCGTCGTTGAGCTGATTGACGTTGGCCCCGGGATGACTGGCCGCGAGCTGCTGACCGGTGCCGCCGCGGTCGTGACCCCAGCCGTGCGGCAGCGAGACCACGCCGCGCCGCATGCCGTCGTCCACCTCGATCGGGGCCAGCAGCTCACCGCCCGGACCCTTGATCACCGCGATGTCGGTGAGTCCCAGATCAGCCGCGTCGTCGGGGTGGATCTGCAGGGTGCACCGGTTGGAGCCGCCCGACAGTGCCGGGAGGTTGTGCATCCAGCTGTTGTTGGACCGCAGGTGACGTCGACCGATCAGCAGGAAGCCGCCTGCCGAGCGGCCGAGGGCGTCGCGCAGCCGCGCCACGTCGGCGACGATCGGATCCGGTGCGAGTTCGATTCGCCCACTTGGGGTTCGCAGGATCTCGGGGATCCGTGGCTGTAGCGGCCCCAGGTCGATGCCGTGTGGGTTGGCTTTCAGCCGCTCCATGGTGAGCCCGTCGGGCCTGGCGCCGAAGGCGTCGCCGTAGGGCCCTATCCGCAGCGTCATGTCCAGGCGTCGTTCGTAGCCGGGCCCGTCGTACAGCATGGCGGTGAGCTCGTCGACGTTCCGCCCGGCCACCGGTGAATCGGGGTTGGCGGTCTCTTTCATCAGGGTCGTCGCGATCACCTGTGCGTCGACAAGTGCGGGATCACCGTCGGCGCCGATGCCGTAGAGGATGAGGGCGAGCCGGGACAGGATCTCGGGCTCGTCGGGCCGGCCGTCGAGCGGGAGCGCCGGCGACGAGTACCGCACATTGTTGCGGACCGCGAGGTTGTTCAGCGCGACGTCGAAGTGGGCGCTGCAGGCCGGCGGGGGCGGCGGCAGGATGACATCGGCGTGGCGGGTGGTCTCGTTGAGATAGGGGTCGACGCTCAGCATGAATTCGACGCTGTCGAGTGCCTTGTCGAGCCGGTCGCCGTCGGGCGCGGACAGCACCGGGTTTCCCGCGATGGTGATCATCGCCTTGATCTGCCCATCGCCCACGGTGTCGATCTCCTCGGCGAGTGCGGCGGCCGGCAGCTCGGAGAGCACTTCGGGATATCCCGAGACCCGGCTCGCCCACCGACCCGTCTTGAAGCCGCGACCCGGTTTCGGCGGACGCGGCGCGGGTGCCGCCGCGCCGAGCGCGAACATCGCCCCACCGGGGCGGTCGAGGTTCCCGGTGAGGATGTTGATCACGTCGACGAGCCAGCTGCCGATGGTCCCGAACTCGACAGTCGACGTACCGATCCGGCCGTAGACGGCCGCCGTCGGCGCCGCAGCGAGCTCGCGGGCCAGGTCCCGGATCTCGTCGGCGCCCACCCCGCAGGCCGCGGCGACAGCCTCGGGTGAGAACTCGTCGGCCAGCGTGCGGACCTCCTCGATGCCGGTGACGTGCTCGGCGAGTCCACCGAAATCGACGAGGTCCTCGCCGAACAGCACGTGCACGATCGCGAACAGCAGTGCCGCGTCGGTACCCGGCCGCGGCGCGAGGTGACGGTCGGCCAGTTCGGCGGTGCGGGTGCGGGCCGGGTCGATGACGGTGAGCCGCCCGCCGCGCTTGCGCAGAGCCCGCAGCTTGCCGGGGAAATCGGCGGCGGTGGCCAGGCTGCCGTTGGACACCATCGGATTCGCGCCGATGATCACCAGATAGTCGGTGCGGTCGAGATCCGGCACGGTGAACGCGACCGGGCTGCCGAACATCAGGCCGAGCGCGACGTGCTTGGGCATCTGATCGAGCGTGCTGGCGCTGAACACCTGCCGGGTGCCCAGGCCCTTGATGATCAGCGGCGCATACAGGCTGCCCGCGATGGTGTGCGCGTTCGGATTACCGAGGTACACCCCGACCGAGGATCCGCCGTACTCGCCGATCACCGCGCCGAGGCGCTCGGCCACGACCGCGTACGCCTCATCCCAGGTGGCCTCGGTCAGCACCCCGTCGCGCCGGACCAAGGGGCGCGTCAGCCGGTCCGGATCGTTGTCGAGCTCGCCGAAGCTCGCGCCCTTCGGACAGATGAATCCGGCGCTGAACACGTCGTCACGATCACCGCGAGCAGCGGTCACCCGGCCGTCGGAGATGGTAAGTGTCAGGCCGCAGGTGGCCTCACAGAAGGGGCAGATCCGCAGGGCAGTGCAGGTGTCAGCCATGCCCAGAATTGTGCGCCGGACCCCGGCCTTTTGTAAGCCTCCGGCTTAGTGCCAGTTCGTAAGCCTTCGGCTTAAGGCCCTTCGTACACCTTTGGATCGAGAGTGCCGATGTAGGGCAGGTCGCGGTAGCGCTCGGCGAAGTCCAGCCCGTAGCCGACGACGAACTCGTTGGGGATGTCGAAGCCCACATAGGCGACGTCGAGCTCGGTCTTGACGGCCTCGGGCTTACGCAGCAGCGTGCACACCCGCAGCGAGCGCGGGTGACGCGTGGCCAGGTTGCGCAGCAACCAGGACAAGGTCAGCCCCGAGTCGATGATGTCCTCGACGATCAGCACGTCGCGGTCGTTGATGTCGCGGTCGAGGTCTTTGAGGATGCGCACCACACCCGAGGACGACGTGGACGAACCGTAGGAGCTGACCGCCATGAACTCCAGCTGCGTGGGCAGCGGGATGGTCCGGGCCAGATCGGTGACGAACATGACCGCGCCCTTGAGCACGGTGACCAAAAGCAGGTCGTCGTTCCCCAGGTCGTTGCGGTACTGCTCGGCGATCATCTCGGCGAGTTCGACGGTGCGGGTCCGGATCTGCTCCTCGGACAACAGCACCGATTTGATGTCTCCCGCGTACAGCTCGGCAGAGTCGACAGCCACTCCGACAGCGTGCCACGTGAGAGGGCCGCTTTCCAACGCGGATCGCTAGACCGGTTCGGTGTGCATCGTCAGCACGCCGCCGCGCCGCGCCGCGAACAACCGCTGTTTGCGCAGCCCGGACCCGACGGCCACGCCGCCCTGCCCGCGCCAGGCCGTCACGAGCCGGTCGACCCCACGGATCTGGATGTCGGTCAGATCACACGCGCCGCCGTCCAGCAACCAGGCCCGGATCACCCGGCGCCGCACGGCGTCGGGCAACACCGACAACCGGGCAGTGTCCAGACCGCCGGCCTCGGTGCGCGTCCCGGCCAGGGCCTCGCCGGCCAGGGCGTCGAGCGTCTCGGTGTCCTCCCGCAGCGCGGTGGCGGTGCGGGCCAGGGCCTCGGCCACGCCACCGCCGAGCACGTCCTCCAGCAGCGGCAGCACCTCGTGCCGCAGCCGGACCCGGGTGAACCGGGGTTCGGTGTTGTGTGGGTCCTGCCACGGTGTGAGGCCGAGTTCGTCGCAGCCCGCACGGGTCAGCGTGCGCCGTACCCCCAGCAGCGGCCGGTGCCACGGCGGGTCGTGGGGGCGCATCCCGGCGATCGAGCGGGCACCCGATCCGCGGCCCAGCCCCAGCAGCACCGTCTCGGCCTGGTCGTCGAGGGTGTGGCCCAGCAGTACCGGTGCGCCGTCGCGGGCCGCGTCCAGGGCCGCATAGCGCGCCTCGCGCGCGGCGGCCTCGGGGCCGCCGGACCGGCCGACATCGACTGAAAGAACTTGAGCTGCAACACATCCCAACGCCATCGCCTGGCCGCGCGCAGCGTCGGCAACCGCATCCGACGCCGCTTGCAGTCGGTGGTCGACGATCAGCGCAGTGGTGGGCCGCAACTCCGCGGCAACCGCGGTCAGCGCCAGGGAGTCCGGGCCGCCGGACAGAGCCACGCACCAATTCTCGCCGTCGATCCGCTCGCCGGCGCCCGCCACCGTTTGCCGCAGCGCGGCTACAGCACCCGATCGATCCATCGTTGCGGTTCGTCGATCTCGTCGGGTAGCGGCAGGGTGTCGGGGCTCGACCAGATGGTGTTGAACCGGGCCATCCCCACGGTCGTGACCACGTGGTCGACGAACGCCTTACCCCGGGTGTACTGGCTGATCTTGGCGTCGAAGCCCAGCAGTGCGCGCACCAACCGTTGCAGCGGCGGCTGTTTGCGCTGCCTGCGTTCGTCGAAGCGACGCCGGATGGTCGACACGGTGGGCACCACCACCGGGCCGACGGCGTCCATCACGTGGTCGGCGTGCCCCTCCAGCAGGGTGCCCAGCACCAGCAGCTGGTCCAGGGCACGACGCTGGGGCTCGGCCTGCACGGCACGCATCAGGCCGAGCACACCGGTCGAATTGGGGTCCGGCGTCGCCCCATTGCGCTGATTCCGGACAAACTCCGCGAGCCGCCCCACCATCTCGGTCACGTCCTCGCCGGCATCCTGGGTCAGCACCGCCAGGGCCTGTGACATGTGATCGGCCAGCCAGGGATTGGCCCGGAACTGCACCCGGTGGGTGACCTCGTGCAGGCACACCCACAGCCGGAAATCCGCTGGGGTGACGCGCAACTGACGTTCCACCGCGATGACGTTGGGATACACCAGCAGCAGCTCGCCACCGTCGGGGCCGAACGGGTCGTACTGGCCGAGGATGCCCGTGGAGATGAATGCCAGCACGGCGCCGGTCTGCGCCCCGGTCACCCGTCCGGTGATGAATCCTGGCTTTTGTGAATCACTTTCGTCACCGGATTCAGCTCCGGTGGTCATCACCCGCATGGAACGGGTGGCCGCACGAATCCACTCGGGACGATCCACCACACGGGCCTCGGGTACCTCCGCACCCTCGATCAGACCCGTCACCTCGCGCACCGGCAGCTCGGCGGCCTTCGAACTCTCCGAGAGCTGCTCGATCACCTGGTTGCGGGTGTAGTCCGTGGACGCCGGAGCCTGCCGGGCCAACTTCGCCCCGACCGTCGCGGCGAAGTCCCAGTCGACCGCGCGGCCCGCGGTCATGGCGTCCCGATCGCTCATGTGCCACATCCGCATGACCGCAGCACCGCGGCCAGCTCATCGATCGCGGTACGGCCCGTCGGGCCCGCGTTGTTCGAGATCAGTGCGAACGTCAGCACCCGGCCGTTGTCGTCGGTGACGATGCCGGCCAGCGCATTGGTCCCGGTCAGCGATCCGGTCTTGGCCCGCAGCCAGCCCGCGGCGTCACGCCCGGCGTCGGTGTCGAGGTAGCGGTTGGACAGCGTGCCGCTGCCACCTGCGATGGGCAGCAGATCCACCAGCGGCCGCATGGCGGGTTCGGTGTTGCCTGCCGCGATGTTGACCACCTCGTCGAGGATCCGGGCGGTCAGCCGGTCGTCAGTCGACAGGCCGCTGGAATCGACCAGTTTGGCGGCCGACATGTCGATGCCGACGCCCTCGAGTTGGCTTGTCACGGCGTCGACGCCACCGTCGAAACTCTGTGGCCGGTGCAGTTGAGCGGCGACCTCGCGGGCGATCGACTCGGCCATCACGTTGTCGGATTCGTTCATCATCTGGCGCAGCCGCTCGATGAGGGGGGCGGACTGCACCGCGGCGATCTGCCTGCCGCCCGAGACCTCGGTGGGAAGGACCGTCACCGTCGCGGGGTCCACCCGCAGGGCGGTGGCCAGGGCCCGGCCGGCGTCGAGCGCCGGTGTGGTCGACCGTCTGGATTCCACCGTCGTCGGCTGGATACGTCCGCCGTCGAGCATCACCGGTTCCATCGGTGCGATGTCACCGCCCTCGATATCGGCGGGATCCCAGCCCGGCGCCATCGTCGGGCCGCTGTAGTCGCTGGTGTCCACCCGCACCGCGGTGACCGTGATACCGCTGCCGCGCACCTGCTCGGCCAGGTCACTGATCCGGGCCGCACCCTTGTACCAGGTGTCGGTGTCATCGGGCGCCGCTGAGAGCGTGGTGTCCCCGCCGCCCTTGAGCACCACCAGACCGGGCTGCGAGTCGACGGCCAGGACCGTGGTGGCCAGCCGGGCGTTGCGGTCCAGCGTGAGCAGTGCGGCGGCCGTCGTCAGCACCTTGTTGACCGAGGCCGGCTGCATCGGCACCCCGGAATTCTGTTCCCACAGTTCGGCGCCGGTCTCGCCGTCGGTGATCCGGCCGGTCACCTCACCGAGATCGGGATTCGCCAGCGCCGGTGCCAGCGCCGCGATCAGGCCGCTCACGGTCGGAGTCGGCGCCGACATGTCCACCGGGACGATCCCCGGGCTGGCAGTCGCCGGGGAAGGCGCAGGCGTGACCGCCGCGGCATCGCTGGAGCGGTGCCCGGTGAGCACGGCAGCAAGCGCGACGACGCCGGCGACCAGCACCAGGACCACGACGCCAACCGCCACATGGGTGGACTGCCGCCACCGAGTGGGCCGCATATTTCTCCTGCTCTGCCGGTGGTGGGGACGAGCCACCCGTTTAGGCCAGACTATCGCTCGATTAGGGTTGACCCGCGTCGTCGCCCGACGACCCAAGACTGACCGCAGATGCGAAGGAGCCGCGACGGTGAAGTTCGACGTCGTCATCGAGATCCCGAAGGGTTCGCGCAACAAGTACGAGATTGACCACGAGACCGGCCGGGTCAAGCTCGACCGCTACCTCTACACATCGTTCGGTTATCCCGCCGACTACGGGTTCTTCGAGGACACCCTCGGCGAGGACGGCGATCCGCTGGATGCGCTGGTGCTGCTGCCCGAGTCGGTCTTCCCCGGCTGCACGGTCGAGGCCCGCCCGGTTGCGATGTTCAAGATGACCGACGAGGCCGGCGGCGACGACAAGTTGCTGTGCGTGCCCGCCGGGGATCCGCGCTGGGACCACATCCAGGACCTCGGCGACGTGCCGCAGTTCGAACTCGACGCCATCAAGCACTTCTTCGTGCACTACAAGGATCTCGAGCCCGGCAAGTTCGTCAACACCGCCGACTGGGTGGGCCGCGAAGAGGCCGAAGCCGAGCTGCAGCGTTCGGTCGAGCGGTTCAAGAGCTCAGATCACTGAATTTGCCTGGCTGTAACACGGGGTAACTCCCCTGTGCTCTGCGCCTTTCATGCTTGACCAGGTGTTGATGCATCAGGGCATGGGGCTTGAGGCGTACAACGCATTGCCGACGCGCCGTGCGGTGCACGCCGTGTACGAGTGCTGCTACAGCGTGGTGCTCGCGACCGATCTGGCCGGTGGGCGTCCGTTCGCCGACCATGCCGCGCTGTTCCGGCAGGCCGATACCCTGCTGTTCAGTCTCGGTGAGGATTCCATCGACCGCGTGCTGCAGGCCTATCCGCACATCGGGCGGCGCCCCCGCAGCCCGAAGTCGGTGTGCGAACAGTGCTCGGTGTGGGACGACGATCCCGCGGTGATGACACAGCTCAACTCCGAGGTCCGGCATTACACCGAGCTGTTCGGATTCGGCTTCGTGATGTTCGTCCAGGACTGCTGTGCGCAGCGGGCCATGGCCGGGATCATCGACCGGTTGCACAACGACCGCGACACCGAACGCAAGGTGGTCCGAAACGAACTGGCCCGCATCAACCGGGCCCGGCTCGAACGCATGCTCGGGCCCGAGGGTGGTTACTACAACTGGTAGCCGTTGGCTGATACCGTGGCCTCGCACGCCTCACCCTGGCGTACCGTGGTGCAGCAGAGCAGATTTCATTGCCAGACGTGCACCGACCGAGGACAGCCATGCCCCATTCCGCGAACCGCGTCCTGCAGATCGGCCCGCTGAAGCCCTCACTCGCGGAAACCCTGCGTACCGATTACCAGGCGTATGTCCTCCGCAACGGGGACCAACGCGAGGCGTTTCTGGCCGAACACGCAGCCGAGATCACTGCGATCGTGGTCTCGGGCGTCACGCGTATCGACCCAGATCTGATGGCGGCGCTGCCGAACCTGAAGGCCGTGGTGAACTTCGGTGTCGGGTACGACAACATCGACGTGGATGCTGCCGCGGCACGGGGTATCGGCGTCAGCAACACCCCCGATGTACTCAACGACTGCGTCGCCGACACCGCAGTGGGCCTCCTCATCGACACCATGCGGCAGTTCTCGGCCGCCGACCGTTACCTTCGGGCCGGCCGCTGGCCGGTGGACGGGAACTACCCACTGACACAACAGGTTTCGGGCTCTCGCGTGGGCATCCTCGGGCTGGGCCGGATCGGCGAGGCCATCGCCACCCGGCTCAGCGCATTCGGCTGCTCGATCAGCTATCACAACCGCAGACAGATCCCCGACAGCCCGTACGACTACGTCGGCTCACCGGTCGAGCTGGCCCGCCGGGTTCAGGTGCTCGTGGTCGCCGCGGCCGGCGGCTCCGGCACCCGGCATCTCGTGAACCGAGAAGTGCTCGATGCGCTGGGGGGTGACGGCTACCTGGTCAACATCGCCCGCGGCTCCGTCGTCGACCAGGACGCCCTGGTGGACGCGCTGACCCAAGGCCGGCTGGCCGGCGCGGGACTGGACGTGTTCGCCGACGAACCGAACGTCCCGGGTCCGTTGACGGAACTGGACAACGTGGTGCTGCTGCCCCATGTCGGCAGCGGCACCGTGGAAACCCGGGCGGCCATGGAGGCACTGGTCCTGGCCAACCTGAACCGTTTTCTGCAGTCCGGTCACTTGGTCACGCCCGTTCGGTGAATCGGGCCCGTGACGGGCATGGTCCGGCGATGATGTGCCGATGGATGACCTCGTACACGGCCACTGTGACGAACGCTTTCACGCCGTCCGCGACGCGCTGTCGGATGCGCTCGCCAGCGGAGAGGAGACCGGCGCGGCCATCGCGATCGACATCGACGGCCGGCCCGTCGTGGACATGTGGGGCGGATACGCCGATGCTGAGCGGACCCGTACGTGGGACGCCGACACCATCGTGAACGTCTTCTCCTCCACCAAGACGGTGACGGCACTGGCCGGGCTCATGCTGATCGACCGCGGCCTGATCACCGCCGACACCCCGGTGGCCGAGTACTGGCCCGAGTTCGCCGCAAACGGCAAGCAGGACATCGAGTTCCGCCATCTGTTGACCCACAGCTCAGGGTTGTCCGGCTGGGACCAGCCATTCACCATCGAGGAGAGCTACGACTGGGACAAGTCCACGGCAGCGTTGGCCGCCCAGGCACCGTGGTGGGAGCCGGGCACCGCATCGGGTTACCACGCCCTGACCCATGGACACCTGATCGGCGAGGTGCTGCGGAGGGTTACCGGAAAGACATTGAAAGAGTTTGTCCACGAAGAGATCTCGGGACCACTGGGCGCCGACTTCCAGATCGGGGCGGGCCCTGAGGACACGCACCGCATTGCTGACATCATCCCGTCCGACGAACCACTCGATCTGCCGTTGGACCAACTGTCCGAGATCGCCCTCAAGACCTTCATGGGCGCGCCGTCGCCGGCGATCGCGAACACCGCGGCCTGGCGCGCCGCCGACATCGGTGCGGCCAACGGACACGGCAATGCGCGGTCGCTGGCCAGGATCCTCTCGGCAATCTCGTTGGGCGGCACGGTGGACGGCGTCACCCTGCTCAAGCCCGAGACCGTCGAGTCGATCTTCGAGCTACAGCTCGAGGGCCCCGACGTGGTGCTGCTCGGGCACCCGCTGCGCTGGGGACTGGGATTCGGCCTACCACAGACGCAAACCGTGTCCTATGTCCCAGATGGCAAGATCTGCTTCTGGGGCGGCTGGGGCGGCTCGTGGGAGACGTGCAACCCCGAGCACCGCGCCACGTTCGCCTATGTGATGAACAGGATGGGGCCGGGCGTCGAAGGATCTGAACGCACCGCCCGCTACCTCAACCTGTTCTACAAGGCTCTGACCTGATCACCGATAGAAATCGCGTGGACAGGTCGGGGCCGCCAAGTGGGCCGCAACCGGGTGACGGCACCCGTTACTATTTGTCGACGTCTCCATGGACGCACAATCACGTCGGAGGTGACGATGACTAGCCAACCGGATCCGGCAAGCTGCTCGGTGGAAGAGAGCCGCGTCGGCGAGGTGAGTGTGGTGGCAGTGGCCGGAACGGTCGACATGCTCACCGCACCCAAACTCGAAGAGGCGATCAACTCTGCCGCCAAGAGCTCCCCCTCGGCCATCGTGGTCGACTTGAGCGCCGTGGAATTCCTGGCGTCGGCCGGGATGGGCGTACTGGTGGCCGCCCACGAACAGCTGGGCGATACCGCGCGGTTCTCCGTCGTCGCCGACGGACCCGCCACGAGTCGGCCGCTCAAACTGGTCGGAATCGCCGAGGTGGTAGATCTGTACGCGACGCTCGACGAGGCATTGGCCGCATTGAAGACATAACACCGGCGACAACGGGGTAGCCAGCAGGTCGACATGACAAACGCAGGCCAGTCAGCTCAGTTCACGAAGCATGTCACGGCCGCACCGGAAGGTGCGGCGCGGATACGCCGTGAGTTCTCCAGTTGGCTGGGCACGCATCTCACACTCGACCCGACCAAGGCCAGCGATGTGGTGCTCGCCGTGAACGAAGCGCTGGCCAACGCCGCGGAGTTTGCGTACATCGGTGCCCCGGCGCCGGGGGTGATGCATGTGCGGGCCGATTACAACGGGGACACGGCGGTACTCACCGTCACCGTTACCGACGAGGGCGTGTGGCGGATCGCCGAAACAGACCACAAGAACCCGGCCCGCGGCCGCGGAATCCCGTTGATGCGCGCGCTCACTGATCGAGCCGTCATCGACTCGAACCACGCAGGGACCGAAGTCCGCCTGCAGTGGGAACACATCGATCAGGACTGCGGAAGCCGTACCACCTGAACGAAGAACTCGTCGATCTGACGCACCGCATCCATGAACTGGTCCAGGTCAACGGGTTTGGTGACGTACGCATTGGCATGCAGCTTGTAGCTGCGAAGGATGTCCTCTTCGGCCGACGAGGTGGTCAGCACCACGATCGGGATGTGGCACAGGTCGGCGTCGGACTTGATCTTCTCCAGCAACTGCCGCCCGTCGTACTTCGGCAGGTTGAGGTCGAGCAGGATCAGGTCCGGCCGCGGCGCATTTTCGAAGGCGCCACGCCGATACAGAAAATCCAAGCCTTCCTCGCCGTCGCGAGCGACGTGCAAGGCGTTCTTGATCTTGTTGTGTTCGAACGCTTCCCGGGTGATGAGCTCGTCACCGGGATCATCCTCGACCAACAGGATGTCAATGGCTCGGCTTTCCGAGGAGGTCATTCAGGGATTCCTTCCGACTGAGGTTCTGAGACGCCGTTGGGCACGGTGGTGGGCGTGACGGGCAGAGTGAACATGAACCGGGTGCCGTCGGTGTAGCTCGTGTCGATCCAGATGGAGCCGCCGTGGTGCTCGACGATCTTCTTGCACAACGACAGCCCGATACCCGTACCGCTGAAAGCGTCGCGACCGTGCAGGCGCTGAAAGATGACGAAAACCTTGTCCACGAACTCCTCGCCGATGCCGATCCCGTTGTCCGACACACTGAATACCCAGTTTTCGGCCAATTCATCCGTGCCGGCCCGGCAGCCGATGACGATCCGGGGCGCCACCCCCTCGCGACGGAACTTCACTGCGTTGCCGATCAGGTTCTGCCACACCATCGTCATAAGCGTGGGATCGCCGTCGATGCGGGGGAAACGCTCTGCCGGGCGAAGGATCTCGGCACCCGACTCATCGATCGCGGCGGCCACGTTGTTCAGCGCGGCGTCGAGGGTGTCGTTGAGATCCACCTCGGTGTAGGCGGCATTGAGCCGCCCCACCCGAGAGAACGTGAGCAGGTCGTTGATCAGCACCTGCATGCGCTTGGCCCCGTCGACGGCGAAGCCGATGTACTCGATACCCCGATCGTCGAGTTTGTCGCCGTAGCGTTTCTCCAGCAGTTGACAGAACGAAGTGACCTTTCGCAGGGGCTCCTGGAGGTCGTGCGAAGCGACATAGGCGAACTGCTCGAGTTCGGCGTTGGACCGGCGGAGCTCGTCGGCCTGCTGGTCCAGAGCGGCCTGGGCCGACCGCGAGGCGTCGAGTTCGTCGACGATCCGTTGACGCATGTCCTCGACATCGGCGCCAATGGCTCGGATGTCCTTGGGGCCCTTCAGAACGATACGTTCGGTGAAGTTGCCTTCGGTAATCCTGCGGCATGAGGCGGCGAGCGCGGCCAGTGGCCGGGTGACAGCGCTGCGTACGAGCACGGTCATCAGAACCGCCATGACGAAGAACGCCGCGACCATGGTGATCACCACACCGTCGCGCCAGCCCCGAACGAGTGCCAGCTCATCGACACTGGTCTGCCTGGCCTGGCTCAGGTTGGTGTTCTGGACATCGAACAGCCCACGTAAACGGTCGAATTCGGTCTTTCCGCGATCTGCGGCACCGGTGTCCACGACCGCAGGACTGCCGACCTTGACACTCTCGATGAGCGGCTCGGCATCGGTGAACCGCCATGCGGCGGCCCCGTTCTCGATCGCATCCAGATCGGCCAGGAGATCTGTGTGGCCGGCCAGATATCCGCGGATCTCCGCGGCCGCGGCCGCTTCGGCGCGCTGTCCATCACCGTAAGGTTCAAGGAACCGGGGGTCCGCGGCGATGGCATATCCCCGCACTGCCGTCTCCTGGTCGCGCAGTGCCCCTTGAAGTTGGTAGGCGGCAACTCGCGCGGGCTGAAGGTCGTCGATCAGCTCACGTGATACCGCATCGGTGCGGCCCACCAAGGCAATGCCGGCTATCGCACCGGTGAGGACGATCACGCACATCACCGCCACCAGAAGGTTCTGCCAGCCTTGCACCGTCAGCTTCATACAGTGGAACGCTCCACTCTGATCAGCGCGATGTCATCGCTGAGACCGCCGTGCGGACGCGCGCGGGATTCGACTTCACCGATCAAAGCACCGACGAAGTCGCGACTGGGCAGGTCCGCAAACGAATTGGCCAGCTCGAGCAGGCCGTCTTCGCCGAGACGTTCGCCGCCGGGTCCCACGTGCCCCTCGAACAATCCATCGGTGAGCAGAAGCAGGCCGTGCCTTTCCGGTAATTGCAGTCTGTTGACCGGCCAGTGTGTAGCGCCCAGGCCGAGCGCCGAACCGGCCGTCGGCTCGATCCACCGGACGGCGTTGTCGCCTTGGATGAGCAGACCGGGATGGCCGGCGCGGACCACGTCGTACTGCCCGCTGTCGGGATCGAGCGCCACACTGAGCAGTGTCGCGAAGATGCCGGGCCCGTGGCGTTCGGTGGTCAGGATGCGGTCCAGTTGACGCATCCGCTCGTTTCCCCGCAGACCGGCGAATGTGAGTGCGCGCCAAGCGATCCGCAGAGCCACTCCCAGCGCCGCCTCGTCCGGGCCGTGGCCGGCGACATCACCCATCATCACGTGTACGGTCCGGTCGAGAGTCTGCACGACGTCGTAGAAATCCCCACCCAGCAAGGCCTCTCGCCGGTTGGGCAGCGACCTGGTGATGACCTCGACGCCGGGATCGTCCAGGAGCAACGCGGAAGGCAGCAGGCCGCGCTCGAGTCGGGCGTTCTCTCGTTCCCGTAGCCGGCTGGCGTGCAGGTCGACCGCCGTCAGCTCGGCGCGCTTGCGCTCGATGGAATACACCACCGCGCGTCGCAGCATGTCCGCATCGACGCGACCCTTGACGAGGTAATCCTGAGCGCCTGAGGCGACCGCCGAGACACCGAAATGCTCATCATTCAATCCGGTGAGGACGATGACCGGGACCGCCGGATCGAGCCGACCCAACCGATGCAGCGCATCGATGCCTTGCGCGTCGGGCAGATTCAGGTCGAGCAGTACACAGTCGGGCCGATCGTCGATCAAAACGTGCTCGGCAGCCGACATGGACTGCACCCAGACGAGGTTGATTTCGGCAGTGCCGGCGATATCGGCGATCTGCTCTTCGACCAACAAAGCGTCGCCGCGGTCATCCTCGACCAACAACAAGGACAACCGTCGGTCCAGGGCCGGACCGGCGAGAGTGGCAGCGAAATACGGTTGCTCCGCGCGCATGGGTTCACGTCCTTCACTCAACTGAGGCCACCCCGGTCGCGCTGACCCTCTGTTTTAGTGACGACGTCGTTGAGAATACCTATGCGTAAGCGTCAATTCTCCGTCTGCCGATTATCCGGCCAGGATCAAGAGGCTCTGGCCTGAGAACGCAACTCGAGCCTGCGCAGCACATCGGCCCCCAGCCCGCGCGGGTCTTGGCCCGCCGTGGCCGGGATCAGGGTGACACCGTCGGCCACCTCTGCCGCCTCGATGTCGGCGATGAGGCCCGCCAGTCCGTCAACCGTCCCGATGTAGCGCACCTGCGCCTCGGGGCCGGCCACCGTCAGGCTGCAGCGGGCCGAGCGGTAGTCACCGGCCACCGCGACGGTGACGTCGAGGATCACCGAGACCTCGGCGTCCTCGGACTTGAGACCGGATCGGATCCGCCGCGCCTGGGCCAGGTCGGGCGCGGAGATCCGCGCCGTCGGTCGGTCCCCGTCGGTCAGCTCGGTCCACGCCTCGGCATCCGCCACGAATATCCGCACCTCGGCCACGCTAAGTGCAAATACCGCACCTGCACAGACTTACGTTCAGGCGGAATCCAACGGACTAGCGGGAGTCACGCACCCGGGTCTTGTACAGGCTCGCGGCGGTGGTGATCGCCAGCGTCACAATGATCACACCGAGGCTCGCCAGGGTCGGGATCTCCGGCACATGCACCGGCTCGCCGCCATTGATGAACGGCAACTCGTTCTCGTGCAGCGCGTGCAGCACCAGCTTCACGCCGATGAAAGCCAGGATGAACGCCAGCCCCTGCGACAGATAGACGAGCCGCTTGAGCAGGTCACCGAGCAGGAAGTACAGCTGCCGCAGACCCATCAGGGCGAACACGTTGGCGGTGAACACCAGGTAGGGCTCCTGGGTCAGACCGTAGATCGCCGGGATCGAGTCCAGGGCGAACAGCAGGTCGGTGGTGCCCAGGGCGACGATGACCAGGAACATCGGCGTCATCAGCCGCTTGCCGTTCTCGTGCACCCACAACTTCAGGCCGTCCCACTTGTCGGTGGTGCGCAGGTGTTTACGGGCGAACCGCACCACACCGTTGTCGCCGTCGTCGTCGTGGTTGGTGTCGCGGACCAGGTTGATCGCGGTGTACACCAGGAACGCGCCGAAGATGTAGAACACCCAGGAGAACTCGTTGATCGCGACCGCGCCGAGCGCGATGAAGATGCCGCGGAAGATCAGCGCCAGGATGATGCCGACCAGCAGGGCCTGCTGCTGGTAGATCCTGGGCACCTTGAAGCTGGCCATGATGATCAAGAAGATGAACAGGTTGTCCACCGACAGGCTGTATTCCGTCAGCCAGCCGGCGAAGAACTCCAGCCCGAACTGGTGGCCGTGGAAGTACCAGACCCATGCGCCGAAGGCGACCGCCATGCCGATGTAGATCGACAGGTACGTCGCGGTCTCGCGGGTGGTGGGTTCGTGTGGGCGTCGCCCGATCACGACGACGTCGAACAGCAGAACGGCGATCGTCACCGCCAGGGTGATGATCCATTCCAGCTGAGTTACCTGCATCGAAAAATCCTCCGGTCGTCAAAACGCCGGAGGTCTCTTCCACCAGTGACCGGCACCGGCCCGCGACACCGATCGATCCATTGACGACCGACGTGATGACGACATCGCAGCGAAGGAATACTCCCCTCCGCCGACCAGTCTGCCTGACCGGGACCTCGAATCGAAATCGAACCGGCACGCCGCACCCCGACCGGCGAGCCGTCTCGCCGCCGGCTTAGTAGTTTGTAGTCGTGACAGCTGCCGCCAGTGCACACGAGATTCCACCGCAATACGTCCTATCCCCACTGGCCCCCGAGCCACGGACGCTCGTCGACATCCTGCACGACACGGCCAGGCGTTTTCCCGATGCACCGGCCCTCGACGACGGCTCCGTACAGCTCACCTACTCCGAGCTGATCGCCGACGTCACCGACAGCGTGGCCTGGCTGGCGGCGCGCGGTATCGGCCGCGGCGACAAGCTCGGAATCCGGATGCCCTCGGGCAGCTATGCGCTGTACGTGGCGATCCTGTCGGTACTGGCCTGCGGCGCCGCCTACGTCCCGGTGGACGCCGACGACCCCGACGACCGGGCTGAGCTGGTATTCGGCGAGGCAGGAGTGGTCGGGGTGATCACCGAGGCCGGCCTGGTCCGCGGGCCCGGGTCCTCGCGCGGCTGGCGCGCCGCCGAGCCGCTGGGGCGCGACGACGCCTGGATCATCTTCACCTCGGGCTCGACCGGCACCCCGAAGGGTGTGGCCGTCACCCATCGCAGCGCCGCCGCGTTCGTCGACGCCGAAGCTCGGATGTTCTTGCAGGACAACCCGATTGGCCCTGGCGACCGGGTATTGGCCGGACTGTCGGTCGCGTTCGACGCATCGTGTGAGGAGATGTGGCTGGCCTGGCGGCACGGCGCCTGCCTGGTGCCCGCCCCACGCTCGTTGGTGCGCAGCGGCATGGACCTGGGCCCGTGGCTGGTGAGCCGCGACATCACCGTGGTGTCCACGGTGCCTACACTGGCCGCGCTGTGGCCGGCCGAGGCGCTGGAAGCGGTCCGATTGCTGATCTTCGGGGGCGAGGCCTGCCCACCCGAGCTGGCCGCCCGGCTGGCGGTCGACGGCCGCGAGGTGTGGAACACCTACGGCCCCACCGAAGCAACCGTCGTCGCCTGCGCGGCACAACTGGACGGTCAGGGCCCGGTCAGCATCGGCCTGCCGCTGGCCGGCTGGGACCTGGCGGTGGTGGACAAAGA
Organism: Mycobacterium sp. DL440; assembly: GCF_011745145.1. NCBI lineage: Bacteria > Bacillati > Actinomycetota > Actinomycetes > Mycobacteriales > Mycobacteriaceae > Mycobacterium > Mycobacterium sp. DL440. The sequence goes on from NZ_CP050191.1 coordinate 4,672,875, forward strand.
TGGCCTGCCGGTGGCGATCGGCGACGTCGGCGAGCTCGTGATCGGCGGCGTCGGGCTGGCCCGCTACCTCGACCCCGAGAAGGACGCAGAAAAGTACGCCCCGATGCCGACGCTGGGCTGGAGCCGGGCCTACCGCAGCGGCGACCTGGTGCGACTGGAGACCGACGGCCTGTACTTCCAGGGCCGCGCCGACGATCAGGTCAAGGTCGGCGGCCGTCGCATCGAACTGGGCGAGGTCGACAACGCACTCGTTCACCTACCCGGGGTGAGCGGCGGTGCGGCCGCGGTGCGCAAGACCGCGAGCGGAACACCCCTGTTGGTCGGCTATATCGCCAGCGCCGATCCGGGCTTCGACCTGGCTGCGGCGCGCACCGCGCTGTCCGAGTCACTGCCGGCCGCCCTGGTGCCCCGCCTGGTGCTGCTCGACGAACTCCCGACCCGCACGTCGGGCAAGGTGGACCGCGACGCACTGCCGTGGCCACCGTCCGGAGGTGCCGATCAGGACGCCCCCGAACTCGACGGCACCATGGGCTGGCTGGCCGGATTGTGGCGCGACGTACTCGGTACGCCAGTCGAAGGTCCGGAGGCCGACTTCATCGCGCTGGGCGGCGGCTCGCTGTCCGCCGCACAGTTGGTGGCCGCATTGCGCCAGCGCTACCCACTGGTGACCGTCGCCGACCTCTACGACCACCCCCGGCTCGGTTCACTGGCCGGCTATCTCGACGAGCTCAAACCGCCGCCGGAGATCCACACCCGTGAGGTCACACCGACGCCGCTGCTGACCCAGGCCGCACAGGTCGCACTGTCGCTGCCGTTGGCCACCCTGACCGGCATGCAGTGGGTGGTCTGGCTGGCACTGCTGAACAACCTGGCCGCCGTCTCGGGAATCGTGTCGTGGGCGCACCCGCTCAGCTGGTGGTGGGTACTGGCCGGGTTCCTGCTGTTCGTCACGCCGCTGGGCCGCATGGGCATCGCCGTACTGTTCGCCCGGATGCTGCTGACCGGGCTTGAGCCCGGCACCTACCGACGCGGCGGCGCGGTCCACCTCCGCGTCTGGATCGCCGAGCGGCTGGCCGATGCCAGCGGCGCGGAGAACCTGGCCGGTGCGCCGTGGATGGTCTACTACGCCCGCGCCCTGGGCAACAGCGTCGGCAAGGGCGTCGACATGCACTCGGCTCCGCCCGTCACCGGAATGCTCAAAATGGGCCACCGCGCTTCGGTCGAACCCGAGGTGGACCTGACCGGGCACTGGATCGACGGCGACCTGTTCCACGTCGGGCCGGTATCCATCGGCAACGACGCCACGATCGGCGCTCGCACCACGCTGCTCCCCGGGGCGAGCATCGGCAAGAACGCCGATGTCGCGCCCGGCTCAGCAGTGACCGGCAAGGTGAAGAACGGTCAGTTCTGGAAGGGTTCGCCCGCCGTGAAATCCGGCAAGGCCCGCCACCCGTGGCCCGATCACCGGCCGCGGCGCGCCCCGCTGTGGGTCGCCGTGTACGGGGTGTCCTCGCTGCTGCTCGCCGGCCTGCCGCTGCTGGCCCTGGCCGCCGGCCTCGCGGTGATCGCCTGGGGAGTGCACGGCACCGCCTCACCCGCCGATGCTGTGGCGCCGGCCCTGGCATGGACCCCGGCCGCAGCGTTGGTTGCACTGCTCACCTACGCCGCGCTGACCGTGATCGGGGTGCGTCTGCTCTCAGTGCGCCTGTCGGAGGGCTACCACCCCGTGCGCAGCCGGGTCGGCTGGCAGCTGTGGACCACCGAACGCCTGATGGACGCGGCCCGCAACTACCTTTTCCCGATCTATGCCAGCCTGCTCACACCGTGGTGGCTGCGCCTGCTCGGAGCGCAAGTCGGCCGGGACACCGAAATCTCGACGGCCCTGTTCACCCCGAAGTTCACCGAGGTGCAGGACGGCGCGTTCCTGGCCGACGACACCATGGTGGCCTCCTACGAACTGGGCGGCGGCTGGATCCATGTCGCCAAAGCCACGATCGGCAAGCGCGCCTTCCTCGGCAACTCAGGCATCACGCAGCCGGGCCGCAAGGTGCCCAACGACGGGCTGGTGGCCGTGCTGTCGGCCACGCCGCACAAGGCCAAGGCCGGCTCCTCCTGGCTGGGCAGCCCACCGGTCCGCCTGCGCCGCAACGCCACCGCCGCCGATGCGCTACGCACATTCCATCCGCCGGTCCGGCTCAAGATCATGCGCTCGGCGGTCGAAACCTGCCGGTTGATCCCCGTGATCGTCACCTTCGCCATCGGCATCGCGGTGCTCGGTGCGATGCAGGCCGTGACGATCCGGTTCGGCTTCCTGTGGACCGCAGTGTCCGCAGGTGTGGTGCTGCTGGTCGCCGGCACGGTGGCCGGGACCATCGCGGTGATCGCAAAGTGGTTGGTGGTCGGCCGGATTCGCGCGGTGGAACATCCGCTGTGGTCGTCGTTCGTGTGGCGCAACGAGGTGTCGGACACCTTCGTCGAAACCGTCGCCGCACCCTGGTTCGCCCGGGCCGCCAGCGGCACCCCGGTGATGAACCTGTGGCTGCGCGGGCTGGGCGCCTCGATCGGGCGCGGCGTGTGGTGCGAAACCTACTGGCTACCCGAAGCCGATCTGGTGGCGCTGGAGACCGCGTCCACCGTCAACCGCGGCTGCGTGGTGCAGACCCACCTGTTCCACGACCGCATCATGCGGCTGGACAGCGTTGTGCTCGAAGAGGGTTCGACGCTGGGGCCGCACTGCGTGGCACTGCCCGCGGCGCGCCTGGGTGCCGGCGCCACGGTCGGCCCGGGTTCGCTGGTCATGCGGGGCGATGAGGTACCACCGTCGACACGCTGGCAGGGCAACCCGATCGCCCCGTGGAACATGTTCGGCAAGAAACGTGCCAGCGAAAAATCCACGGACAAGGCCGCAGAGAAGTCGGACAAGACTGCCAAGAAGACAGAAGACCCTGCCGCGTGACCCGATCGAAGAAGGCCGCAAAGAAAGTGACGCCCGCACCAGTTATCGATCCTTATCTGCCCACCAACGGCAACTTCGGGTACCGGGTGTCGCGCTACGAACTCGATCTGGAATACAAGGTGGCGATCAACCGGCTGGCCGGGACCGCCACCATCACCGCGGTGACCTTGGCCGCGATCCGCACCTTCACCCTCGACCTGTCCGACGCACTTGCGGTGTCGCGGGTCTCGGTGAACGGCCGCCGCCCCGCCCAGTACCGATGTTCGGGCGGGAAGCTGTCGGTCACCCTGCCCTCGGCCCTGCCCGCCGGTGCGGCGATGACCGTCGTCATCCGCTACAACGGAACCCCGCGCCCCATCGAAACCTTTTGGGGTGAAGTCGGTTTCGAGGAACTGTCGAACGGGGCCCTGGTGGCCGGCCAACCCAACGGGGCGGCCTCCTGGTTCCCGTGCGACGACCATCCCAGCTCGAAGGCCAGCTACCGGATCCAGATCAGCACCGACAGCCCGTACTACGCCCTGGCCAACGGCGAGTTGATCTCCCGAAAAGCCCGCGCCGGCCACACCGTGTGGACCTACGAACAGGCCGAACCGACATCGAGCTACCTGATCACCCTGCAGATCGGCCAGTACGAGAGCCAGCGGCTGACCAAGACACCGGTACCGATGCACGCGGTGCTGCCCGCCCGGCTGCGCCGCAATTTCGAGCACGACTTCGAAGATCAGCCGCAGATGATGAAGCTCTTCATCAAGATGTTCGGCCCCTATCCGCTGGCCAGCGGCTACACGGTGGTGGTCACCGAAGACGACCTTGAGATACCGCTGGAGGCCCAGGGCATCTCGATCTTCGGGGCCAACCACTGCGACGGGCACCGCGGCGCCGAGCGGCTGATCGCCCACGAACTGGCCCACCAGTGGTTCGGCAACTCGGTGACGGCGCGACGCTGGCGCGACATCTGGCTGCACGAGGGATTTGCCTGCTACGCGGAGTGGCTGTGGTCCGAGCACAGCGGCGGGCACACCGCCGCGGAGTGGGCCGAGCACTATCACGAGCGGCTGCGCGACAAGCCCCAAGACCTACTGCTGTCCGATCCCGGGCCCGAGGACATGTTCGACGACCGGGTCTACAAGCGCGGAGCGCTGACCCTGCACGCGCTGCGCACCCTGATCGGTGACCGCAATTTCTTTGCGCTGCTGAGGGATTGGACGGCCCGCTACCGCCACAGTACGGCATTCACCGACGATTTCACCGGGCTGGCCGCCGGCTACACCGACGAGCCACTGCAGCCGCTGTGGCAGGCCTGGTTGTATTCGAAAGAGCTGCCGGACCTGTGACCGACGGCGGCGCCGCCCCGGCAACCGGCCCCATCACGCGCAGCAGCGTCGCCCGCGTCGGGCTGGCGACGGCGATCAGTGCGGTGTGCGGCTACGCCGTGCTGTACCTGGCGGCTCGGGCCCTCGAGCCGGCCGGATTCTCGGTCTTCAGCGTGTTCTGGGGCGCGTTCGGCCTGGTGACCGGGGCCGCCAACGGCCTGCTGCAGGAGGCCACTCGTGAGGTCCGCTCGTCGCGACACCGGGATCTCAGCGGCGGCCCCACCACGCACCCGATGCGGATCGCCGGGCTGGTCGGCATCGTCGCGGCGCTCGTCATCGCGGTCAGCTCGCCGCTGTGGAGCGCACATGTGTTCGTCGAGTCCCGCGCGCTGAGCGTCGTGCTGCTCAGCGTCGGGCTGGCCGGATTCTGTCTGCACGCCACCCTGCTCGGCATGCTCGCCGGGGTGAACCGGTGGACCGAGTACGGAGCACTGATGGTGACCGACGCCGGAATCCGGGTGGCCGTCGCCGCCGCGACGTTCGTGCTCGGCTGGGGCCTCGCCGGGTTCCTGTGGGCGACCGTGGCCGGCGCGGTGGCCTGGCTGATCATGCTGATCGCCGCACCGGCAGCGCGCCTGGCCGCCGGACTGCTCACCGCGGGCAGCCCCACGACGTTCCTGCGCGGGGCCGCGCACTCGATCGCCGCGGCCGGCGCCAGCGCGGTCCTGGTGATGGGATTCCCGGTGCTGCTCAAGGCCACCTCGGGTGATCTGGGCGCGGCCGGCGGTGTGGTGATCCTGGCCGTGACGCTGACGCGTGCGCCACTGCTGGTTCCGCTCACCGCGATGCAGGGCAACCTGATCGCGCACTTCGTCGACCAACGCGACAAACGGCTGCGGGCGTTGCTGGTTCCCGCGGCCGCGGTGGCCGCGCTGGGCGCTGTAGGCGTGGCCGCAGCCGGACTTCTGGGGCCCTGGCTGCTGCGGGTGGGGTTCGGCGACGAATACCGCGCCGGCGGCGCCCTGCTCGCCTGGCTGACCGCAGCTGCCGTCGCCATCGCGATGCTGACACTGACCGGCGCCGCCACCGTCGCCGCCGCCCTGCACCGGGCCTACGCGCTGGGATGGATCATCGCCACCGTCGCGGCCGTGGCACTGCTCCTGCTACCGGTGGGGCTGGAGACCCGTACCGTCATCGCGCTGCTGTGCGGACCGCTGGTGGGTATCGCGGTTCACCTGGGCGCGCTCGTCCGACGGGCTCCCGGATGATTGCGGAGCGGCTCCGGCCGCGACATTGGGCCGCCGTGTAGTTTGGTGCCCATCGACATGCGCTTTCACGACATTTGGATCATCATCCCCGCCTTCAATGAGGCGAGCATCATCGGCGACGTCATCTCCGACGTGCGCTCGGTTTTCCCCAACGTGGTGTGTGTCGACGACGGCAGCCGTGACGGCACTGCCGACCTGGCCGTGCGGTCCGGCGCGCATGTCGTCCCGCATCCGGTGAACCTCGGTCAGGGCGCGGCAATCCAGACCGGCGTCGAATACGCGCGCAGCCGGCCCGGCGCCCGCGTATTCGCCACGTTCGATGCCGACGGTCAGCATCAGGTCAAGGACGTGGTGCGGATGATCGACCGGCTCGACACCGACGGTGCCGATCTTGTGGTGGGAACCCGGTTCGCCAACCCGGACGCCCACGCGGTGACGCATACGCCGCCGTTGAAGCGGATCATCCTGCGCGCGGCGGCATTCCTGAGCCCGCAGAGCCGCGCATTCGGGCTCACCGACGCGCACAACGGCCTGCGGGTGTTCAACAAGTTGGTGGCCGACGAGCTCAACCTCACCATGAACGGCATGAGTCACGCCGGTGAGTTCATCTCGCTGGCGTATGAAAAGCGTTGGCGCGTGGTCGAGGAACCGGTCGAGATCCTCTACACCGACTACTCGAAGTCCAAGGGGCAACCACTGCTCAACGGGGTGAACATCCTCTTCGACGGGCTGTTACGCAGGAGGATGTCCCGATGAACTGGATTCAGGCGCTACTGATCGTCGCGGTGCTGGTGCTGTTGGCGTACCTGCTTGGGTCACGGCGCAGCGCACGATCCAAGGCGTGGGTGAAGGTCGGTTTCGTGTTGTTCGTGGCGGCGGGCATCTACGCGATCCTGCGCCCCGACGACACCACTGTGGTGGCCAATTGGCTTGGCGTGGACCGCGGTACGGACCTGATGGAGTACATGCTCATCATCGCGTTCGTCTTCGTCACGCTGTCGACGTACCTTCGCATCAAGGATCTCGAGCTGCGCTACGCCCGGCTGGCCCGGGCCGTGGCCCTGCAGGACGTGCGGGTGCCGGAAGACGCTTAGCGGCTGAGAAGCGCCGCCAACATAGCGATCCGGGCGTCCTCGAGTTCCGGCAGTGGCAGCACGCGGCGCACCATGGCCGCGCCGTCGAACGTGTTGAGCAGGACGGCCAGCACCACGCTGAATGAATCTTCGGGGAATTGGTCGACCCCCGGTGTGGTCTTGGCGACTTCATGGATGTTGTTGACGTACTCGGCGAGCACCACCTGCAGCGGGCCCCGTAGCTTCTCATCGGTGCGCGCCGCCATCAGCAGCTCATGCCACACGGTGTTGGTATCACTGCCCGCGATGTCCCGCAGGATCGTCAGTACCGCCGGCAACGGCGGTTGCTCGGCGGCGATGTCTGCAATCAGCTTGCTTCCCAATTCCAACTGACGGCGCGCCACCTCTCGCGCCGTGGCCGCCATGAAATCGCTCATGGTGGGGAAATGCCGGAACAGCGCGCCATCGGAAACCTTGGCCCGCTTGGCGATCACCGCCGCCGACGCCCGCGCGTACCCGACCTCGACGATGGTGTCGATGCTGGCGTCGAGCAGGCGCGCCACGGTTTCCTCACGACGCTGCCGCTGGGTTCTCGCCATGTCTAGACGGACGTGTGGTCCAGTTGCTCGACACCGGCCCGCAGGTACCGGCCCGATTTCACCGATTCACCGTAGCCGTCCCGGAACTGACCGTTGCGGAACACCACGGCACCGTTGACGGCGGTCGCGATGACGGCGTCGTCGCTGCGGTTCACCATGCGGCTCAGCCCGCCGTAGAACGGGACCGACTCCTCGTGGTAGGCCTCCACCGTGTCGTTGAGGCCGGCTGGGTCGATCACCACGAAGTCGGCGCGGTCACCTTGGCGCAGCGTGCCGGCCCGGACGCCGAACCAGTCGGCCACCTCGGCGGTCAGCCGGTGCACGGCATGTTCGGTGGTCATGAATGGCCGTCCGGCCAGCTGGGCATCGCGTACCCGCTTGAGCAGCTTCACCGGGTAGTTGTAGAACGCCATGTTGCGCAGGTGCGCACCGGCATCCGAGAAACCCATGTGCACCGACGGTTCCTTGGCCAGCTTGTCCAGGAACTTCGGCCGGTCGTTGGCCACGATGGTGGTCCAGCGAACGTTGCGCTCACCGTTGTCGACCAGCACATCGAGGAAGGCGTCGAGCGGGTGGATGCCGCGCTCGTCGGCGATCTGCCCGAAGCTCTTGCCGATCAGCGCTTTGTCGGGGCATTCGACGATCCTGGCGTCGTGGAAGTCGCGGTGCCACAAGGTCGGTCCGAGCACGCGCCGGTCGAAGGACTTGCGGAACCGGCGTCGGTATTCGGGGTCGGCGAGCAGCTTGTTGCGCTCGAACTGATCTTTGAGATGCAGCGCGGCCGTTCCGGCGCCGAACTCCTCGAACACGGGCAGATCGATTCCGTCCGAATACAATTCGAACGGCACCGGCAGATGCTGGAACCGCACATTGGCGCCCAGGATCCGGTTGAGCAGCCGGACACCCGGCCCGAGCACCCGCACCGCACCGGGCGAGGACTTGGCGTCGGCCGATACCAGCAGGCTCATCCGCACACCCCGGCGTCGACCGAATTGGCCGCTGCTCTCCAGGAAGAAGTTCAGTGCCTCATGAACTTTCGCCACATTCGGCGCGCTCTGCAACATCCGTCCGCGCTTGCGCAGGACTTTGATCAGGCGCCGGCGCTCACGCCAGGTCGCGAACGTCGACGGCAATGCGCGGGACCGGAACCGGTCCCCATCGAGCTTGTCGATCGCCGCGTCCATCCCGGACAGACCGAGCATGCCCGCGTCGAGGGCCTCGTCGAGCTTGGCCGCCATCGTTTCCAGTTCGGCGTCGGTCGGGGTGACGCCGCGGGTGGTAGCCCGGTCCAATCCCAGCACCGAGGCCCGCAGATCCGAATGCCCCAGCAGCGACGCGATATTCGGGCCCAGCGGCAGGTCGTCGATGACCTTCACGTACTCGGCCGGACCCGACCAGGTCTTGTGCTGCTCCAAGGCGCCCAGCACGAACTGGCGCGGAACCGCCTCGACGCGGCTGAACAGATCGGCAGCATCCTCGGTGTCGGCGTAGACCGTCGAGAGCGAGCACATGCCGAGCAGCACGGTCGTCACGCCGTGACGCACCGATTCCCGCAGGCCCGGATCGAGCAGGACCTCGGCGTCGTAGTGGGTGTGCACATCGACGAAGCCGGGCAACACCCATTTGCCGCCGGCGTTGATGACGTCGGGACAGTCGGTCTCGTCGATCGGCGTGGCCGATACCGCGACCACCACCCCGTCGCGAATCCCCAGCGTACGGACCTGCGGCGGGGCGCCGGTGCCGTCGAACCACAGGCCGTTGCGAACGATGACGTCGTAGGACATGACGCAACGCTAGAGCAGAAAGTGAGTACTCACAATCTTTTAGCGAGAATTACTCCGGAAGAATTCGACCGTCTTGGGGATACCCGCGGCCAGATCCACCTGTGGCCGCCAGCCCAGCACCTCACGCGCCCGCGTGATGTCCAGACGGGAACGGCGCAGGTCACCGAGCCGCGGCGGGTGCATCTCCGGGTCGTCCGCTGCGCCGACGGCCAGGGCGATCGCCATGTGCATTTCGCGGGTCGAGGTCTCCACCCCGGTGCCGACGTTGAACCGCTGTCCACCGCCCGCGGATCCGGACGCCTTCACGAAGGCGTCCACCACGTCGTCGACGTACACGTAGTCGCGGGTGTCACTGCCGTCACCGAAAATCTTGGTGGTCCGCCCGGCCAGCAGGCCCTGGGCGAAGATCGCCACCACGCCGGCCTCGCCGTGCGGATCCTGGCGCGGGCCGTAGACGTTGGCCGGCGCGATGTGTGAGCAATCCAGGTCGTACAGATTGCGGAACATGTTGAAGTACACCTCGCCGGCCACCTTGCTCGCCGCGTAGGGCGAAGCCGGGTTCGTCGGGGTGTCCTCGTTCGTCGGATAGGACGGCGGGGTGCCGTACACCGAGCCGCCCGACGACGTGTGCACCACCTTGCGCACGCCGGACTGCCGGGCCGCCTCGGCCAACCGGACCACGCCCACCACATTCACCGTGGAGTCCAGCTGCGGGTCGTCCACCGAACGCTTCACCGAGATCTGGGCCGCCAGGTGGAAGATCACCTCGGGCTGGGTGTCCTTGAACAAGCCCAGCAGGTCCGCGTCGACGATGTCGGCCTTGACGAACTCGAAGTTGTCGCTGCTCTCGGCGTTGCTGAGGTTCTCTGCCCGCCCCGAGCTGAGGTCGTCGAGCCCGACGACGCTGTGCCCGTCTGCCAGCAGCCGGTCAACCAGCGTCGATCCGATGAAACCTGCCGCTCCTGTCACCAGTGTTCGCACGGCCTCACCATACCGACGGCAGATTGGCCTCCGCTGGGTCCGTACAGTCGGCAAGAGTGAACAAGGTCGCCCGCATTGCCGCCGCGCTGATCGCGCTGCACCTGGTGGTCCGGGCAGTACTCGCATTCGGCGGCTATTTCTACTGGGACGATCTGATCCTGATCGGCCGGGCCGGAACCCAGAATCTGCTGTCGCCGTCGTACCTGTTCGACGATCACGACGGCCATGTCATGCCCGCGGCGTTCCTGGTGTCCGGCGCGGTCACCCGGGTGGCCCCGTTCTCCTGGGTGCTGGCCGCGGTGAGCCTGGTGGTGATGCAACTGCTGGCCTCGCTGGCGCTGCTGCGGGCCCTGTGGGTAATCCTCGGCTGGCGGCCCGTGCTGCTGATCCCCCTGACCTTTGCCTTGTTCACGCCGTTGGCGTTGCCCGGGTTCGCCTGGTGGGCGGCGGCATTGAACTCCCTGCCGATGCTGGCCGCCCTGGCGTGGGTGTGCGGTGAGGCCGTGCTGCTGGTGCGGACCGGGGCTTCCCGGCACGCGGCCTTCGGCGTGCTGGTGTTCTTCGGCGGGCTGCTGTTCTTCGAGAAGGCCGCGGTGATCCCGTTTGTGGCGTTCGCGGTCGTCGCGCTGCTGGGATACGTCACCGGGACCTTTTCGTTGGCGGACGTGTGGCGGCGAGGTCTTCGGTTGTGGGTTTCATGCCTCGCGCTCCTTGTTGCCTGGATCGGGGTGTACCTCGTCGTCGTCGATCAGAAGCGGTGGAGCTTCGACCTGGGGATGACGTGGGATCTGCTGAGCCGCTCCTTTACTCACGGCATCGTGCCCGGGATCGTGGGTGGGCCGTGGTCCTGGCAACGCTGGGCACCCGCGTCCCCGTGGGCCACCCCGTCCTTCTCGGTGATGGTGCTGGGCTGGGTGGTGCTTGTTGTCGCCGTCGCGGTCGTGCTGGTGCGCAAGGCCCGCATCTGGCCGGTCTTGGTCGTGGCCCTGGGTTACGCCGTGGCCTGCCAGATCCCGATCTACCTGATGCGCTCGTCGCGATTCACCGCATTGGAATTGGCGCAGACGCTGCGCTATCTGCCGGACCTCGTGGTGGTGCTGGCGCTGTTGGCAGCGGTGGGATTCTGTGCGCCGAATCGAAGTTCTTCCGGCCTACTCTCGGCGTCGCGGGCGCGCACTGCCGTATGTGTCAGTGTTGCAGCGCTTTTCGTGGCGAGCAGCCTGTATTCGACGTTCACCTTCTTGAAGGTGTGGCAGGACAACCCGGTGCCGGCCTATCTGAACAATGCCCGCGCGTCTTTGGCGTCCACCTCATCGGCCGCCCCACTGCTGGATCAGGAGGTCGATCCGCTGATCCTGCAACGCGTGGCCGCCCCGGAGAACCTGGCCAGCCACATGTTCGCACTGGCCTCGCCACGACCCGAGTTTGCCTCGGCGACAACTGATCTGCGGATGTTCGACCGGACCGGGGCGCTGCTCCCTGCCAAGGTGACCTGGGTGCGCACCATTGTCGAGGGCCCGGCACCTCGCTGCGGTTTCCTGGTCCAACCAGATCAACCGGTTGTCATGCCCCTGGATGGGCCCCTGCTGCCGGCCGACTGGACCGCCGAGATCAACTACCTGGCCAATAGCGACGGATCACTGACCATGGCCCTGGCCGAAGGCCCCGAGGTGAAAGTTCCGGTGCGGCCCGGCCTCAACCGGGTGTTCGTCCGACTGCCCGGGGCCGGGCAGTCCATCTCCGTGGCCGCCAACACCGCCGCGCTGTCGGTCTGCATCTCCCCCGGACCTATCGGATTCCTGGCACCGAGGTAGTTCGGGTGCTGAGATACTGACGGTTGACTGTCGGGATCCTGGTGGGGGGCATTCTGTGAGCGCGCTTGATGGCTTCTATTCCACGTGGAGTAAAGCCAAGGACACGTTCGGCGTAGGTACCCCCACCGACGGCAGCCACTATGACGGCAGCAGCTCGAAGCTGATGCAGATGAAGTCCACCATCGAATCGGCCACGCCCGACGACCGCTGGCAAGGCACAGCGTCACAGGCCTACGCCGCGGCCAACAAAGAGCACGCCGCGGTATACGAGAAGCTTTCTGACCTCGACAGGAAGATGGCAGCCGAACTCAACAAGGCTGCGAACGTCGTCACCGCCGGACGCGGTCAACTCGACGTCACCAAGTCCTGGGTTGACAGCGCGGTTGACTCACTGCCCAAATCGCTGAGCTCTCAAGCCCGCGAGAAAAGCCTGATCCCTATCGCGAGGGAAGGCATCACCCAAGTCAACAACACCGTCCAAAACGCCAACAACGACATGGTCGCGATCGGGCAAAGCGTGAATGGCATCAAGAACCAGTTCGATGAGCTGACGAACCAAAAGTTCGCCGGCAGCCAACGCAAAGATTCGCAGGACTCCGACGGCGATGCGTAGAACGAGCCTGGATCGAAACCCGGCGAATCCGGAGGGCCCGAGTTTGTCATCGGATCGCCTACGAAACCGGACATCTCTTGGGACGAAGACTTCAAGTACGGTTCCGCCGAACCCGGTTTGGGGGATTACCTGAAGCGGGCCGAATGGGAGGCAAAGCTTGCGGGTGGCCGATTGTTGCGAAGCGACCTCGACGATGCAACCCAGAAAGCGAACCCACCGCAGTTCAATCCCGGCCGTGAGGACCGTGTGGATGGCAGAGGTAGCCCAGGTGGGGTACGCGTGCCAGATAACAATCGCAATACCGGAGGAGTGACACTGCCGTGACGAATTCTCGTGGGGTGCACCGAATATGCGCTGTGACCCTTTCGTTGGCCTCCGCAGCATTCGCACTTTCAGCATGTTTCCCCAGTTCGCACGAACGGCAACGGATGGAGAACACAGTGAACGCCCCCGCGGCCAAGACCACGTCCAACCCCGTCCGGCACGAGCTAGAGCCGTTGACGAAGCGCTTCCCGGCGCTCGGATCACCCGTCGCGGCGTCGTGGGTCAGCGGAGACATGGGTGATCCGGACGTCCCTGGACCGTCGCTGTACTGGATCGACAGCATCGTCGAGTTGAGCCCGTCCGTCGCGGACGATTTGAAGGCGAGGTATCGCGCCCTTCCGACCACTGACCAGCCCGATGTCTGGGAATCGTTGCGGGCGAGCCTGCCGCAAGGCGGCTTCCTTGCCAGTGGTCAACTCGACGCGGCATTCACCAGCGCCAGGGTCAAGTCGAAGGCTTTCCTTGCTGAGGGTGCGCCAATCGTCGTCATCACTGCCACCGGAGAGTAGGCACCACCCATGCCCAGGTGGCAAGGGCATCAAGGCACGATCGCCCTACAGTTCGCGATCGCAATAGTGACCGCCTGCATCCTCAGCGGGTGCGGCATATTCGGCAGTAGTGCGAATCGCAACAACGACCGCTTCGCGCGGCCAGATCATCCGAAGGACTCACCGTCCGGACAGTACGAAGTGTCGGCCGCCATGGGGCCGGAGCAGAACGGCGTCGAAACCTGGGTGGCAGTGATCCGGGACAAGGCCACGGACGCCGAGGTGTTCCGCGACTCGTATGCCTACAGCACCCGGCACGGCATCAACATCACCTGGCTATCTGCGAGCGACCAATTGTGGCTGTTTTCAAGCGATGTCGGTACCGCGCATGTCGACCGGCAGCGCGATGAGGCCTGGGTCAAGACCAGCATCTATCCGGAAACGACTGACGACATCCCTGAGGAGATCAATGCACTCATTGACTGAATCTGGGAGCGGGTATTTCGGAACTGAGCTGAAACTTGTCACCTTCGTCCTCATCGGGCTCTGCCTAACAGTCACGGCCTGCGGCGGACGGATTGAGCACAACGGTAGAAACGTCAAAGACGTCGTGCCCCAATCACAACAGCAGGCACAGGACACAGTTTTCGGCTACCTGAAACGAACTCTGGACGGCCTGCCGTCGGGCACCGTGCTGGACGGCACGCGATACGGATCTGCTGGCTCAACCAGTTACTGCGACGACAACGACAGCTCACCCACCGCGCCGAGGAATTTCAGCACCACAGGTGAACTCCACTCGCCCCCAGGAATCGACAACGGCACCACAGTCAGGAATGTCGGCGAAGTCTGGCGCAGTTGGGGATGGAACGTGACCGAACGCGACGAGTTCCGCAAGCCCAATCAGTTCGGCTATGGCCCCGACGGCTACCGCCTACAGATCGTTTCCGCGTCACCGACGAGTTTCCCGCCCACCGTCGGCGCAACCTCACCTTGCTACCCCGGAACCATCGCCCGCAACGACATTGGCTTTCCAATGCAAATCACATCGGGAAGCTAGTCCGCGGCGAAACATTCCTCACCAGCAGTGCACGCAGCAACAACGATTGGCGATCAACTGCGTATCTGCAAAGCGGCTCGAACATGCTGGTGATGCGGTCGGTCGACGACTGATTCTGACCAGGTGCCAAGCTGGCAGGCATGACTGACGTACGTGAACAGGGTCTGCGGGTCCTCCGAGAGATGGTGCCGCACCTGCCGGCCGACGTCGTCGAACCCGACGGCAGCTTCGGCGATGAGCTGCTGGCGATCGGCGTCGACAATGTCTTCGGCCGGTTGTGGAGCCGTGACGGCCTGAGCCGGCGTGACCGCAGCCTGGTCACCATGGGCATCCTGATCGCCCTGCGGGCGACCGATGAGTTCGAGTCACACGTCAAGATCGGCCTCCGAAACGGCCTCACCGAGGACGAGATCGCCGAGGTCATCTACCACGCCAGCGGCTACGCGGGATTCCCTGCTGCAAATACCGCCCGCAACGTGGCGCGTGACGCGCTGGCCAAGGACTAGAAGACGCGGCTACCGCGCTCCGAGAGCTCGAAGCCGTGGTCACCGATCACGCACACCGTGCTCGCTTCGGTGACGGCGCACGTCCCGGTGTTCGGGTAGACGAGCTTGCTACCAGCGGGAAGCAGCTTGTAGTCGGCCGGGTCAACCGTGCGGTCACGGGGTTCTTTGTAGTCCGTGTACTTCTCCATGGCCGCCAGATCCCCGGTGGAAAACCTCGCCGGGTCGCCTGACATGGCCGCGAAGACATTGACCAAGTTGCTCGATGTACCGGGCAGCTGACCCCAGCAGGTGGCTTGCTTCATGGGCGGATTGGCACGGCCTGTGTAGGTGATCCGGCATCGGTACCCACCCGGGGTGACGAACTGCGCGCCATTCGTCGTCGGGTAGTTGTAGTACGTGTTGTAGTCGTGGATATCCACCGCCGTGTAACCACTCAGATCAGGGATTTGCCCCGGATCAGCCACCGCCACGGGAGATGTCACTGAAACCGCTGCTACGAGAACCGCACCCACCACGACCCGTGCCATAGCGGTGAGCCTATCCGGCACCAACGTTCTACCAGAACGTGTGGAGCCACCCAGGGGAATCGAACCCCTGACCTATTCATTACGAGTGAATTGCTCTACCGACTGAGCTAGGGTGGCGCGCCCGGCGAACCGGGCGGCACCACTTTACGGCAGACGCCGCCCAGGACCCAACTCACCCACGTAGCGCCTGCCCCACAGTGGCCACCATGGCGTCGACGGCGAACTTGGGCTTGACGTTGACCGCCAGCGCCTCGCGGCATCCGAGCACCGCCTCGATGCAGCGCAGCAGCCGGTCCGGCGGCACGTGGGCGGCCATGGCCTCCACTTTCTCGGCCATGTCAGGGTGGTTCGCCGTAACGCCGCCGGCGCCCGACGACACCAGCAGCGCATCACGGAAGTAGGTGGCGAGGTCGATCAGGGCGCGGTCCAACGCATCGCGGTTAGCCCTCGTCCGTCGTGACTTCTGCCGATTCTCCAGCTGCTTGAGCGCGCCGGCGGTCCCGCGGGTGGTGGCGGCGGTGCCCTTTCCGGTTCCGCCGGCGCCGAGGGCCGTCTTGAGCTCCTCGGTCTCGGTCTCGTTGCGCCCTGCGGTCAGCGCCAGTGCCTCGGACTCGGCGACGGCCACCATCTCTTCGGCGGCCGCGAACGCCCGCGCCGGCGTGGCAGCGTCCCGGGCCAACCCGAGCGCCCGTTTGCGTCGCTCCCTGGCCTCCGGATCGGTCGCCAGCCGGCGGGCCCGTCCCACATGTCCGCCGCTGACCGAGGCTGCCCAGCGGGCATCGTCCTCCGACAGGCCGTCACCGGAGATCAGCACGTCGGCGATGGCGTCCACCGACGGCGTGGTCAGCGCCACATGCCGACACCGAGACCGCAGCGTGATCGCGATGTCCTCGGGGTCCACCGACGGCGCGCAGAGCAGGAACACCGTCGAGGCCGGCGGCTCCTCCACCACCTTGAGCAGTGCATTGGCCGCGCCCTCGGTAAGTCGGTCAGCATCCTCGATCACCACGACCTGCCAGCGCCCAGTCCCGGGCCGGCGCGACGCGATCTGGACGATCTCGCGCATCTCTTTGACCGCGATCGACAACCCCTCGGGCACGATGCGGCGCACGTCGGCGTGGGTGCCGGCCATCGTCGTCGTGCAGGCCCGGCATTCCCCGCACCCCGGCGTCCCCTCTGACGTGCACTGCAAGGCCGCCGCGAAGCAGAGCGCGGCCACCGAACGCCCCGATCCGGGCGGGCCGGTGATCAGCCAGGCATGTGTCATGGTCCCGACAGTGGTGCCACTGTGTGGCGAATCACCACGGGCTGCCGACGCAGCCGCTACCAGCTCCTGTTCCACCGCGTGCTGGCCCACCAGCCGCGAAAAGACACCGCTCATCGTCCCCAACAGTAGTGGTCAAGCCGACACAACCACGTCACAGCAGGCGCTCAACGTCCCTGCGGCCCGATACGGTGAACGGGTGACCGCGCAGGCTTTACCCGTGAGGCGAATCAATGCATTCGTCCGGTGGGTGGCGCGTACCCCGTGGCCGGTGTTCACCCTGGGCATGCTGCAGGCCGACATCATCGGCGCGCTGTTCGTGCTGGGGTTTCTGCGCTTCGGTCTGCCGCCCGAGGACCGCATCCAGCTCCAGGATCTGCCGGTGCTCAACCTGGCGATCTTCCTGGGCTATCTGTTTGTGTCGTTCACCGTCGGTGCCTACCTGGCCCTGCGGTTGCTGATCCCGGTGATCCGGTGGCAGCGCCGCGACACCCTGCTGTCCAAGTCCGACCCCCGCATCACCGAGCTGGCCCGCGTACGGGCGCTGAAGATGCCGTTCTACCGCACCCTGATCAGCGTCACGAACTGGTTCCTGGGCTCGATCGTGTTCATCGTTGCCAGCTGGCCGGTGGCCAGTAAGTCCGCACCGGTGGTTCTCGTCGCCACCGCGCTGGGGGCGACCGCCACGGCGATCATCGGCTACCTGCAGTCCGAGCGGGTGCTGCGGCCGGTCGCGGTGGCCGCGCTGCGCGGCGGGGTTCCGGAGAACTTCCGCGCCCCCGGGGTGATCCTGCGCCAGGTGCTGACCTGGGTGCTGTCGACGGGCGTGCCGGTCCTGGCGATCGTGCTGGCCCTGGTGGCCAGCAAGTTCTCGATCCTGACCGCATCCGCGGACCGGCTGATCACCCCGCTGTTGCTGCTGGCCATCGCCGCGCTGGTGATCGGACTGTCCGGCACCGTGCTGGTGGCGATGTCGATCGCCGATCCGCTGCGTCAGCTGCGCTGGGCGCTGGGCGAGGTACAGCGCGGTAACTACAACGCCCACATGCAGATCTACGACGCCAGCGAGCTGGGCCTGCTGCAGGCCGGGTTCAACGACATGGTGCGCGAGCTGGCCGAGCGGCAACGGCTGCGTGACCTGTTCGGCCGCTACGTGGGTGAGGACGTGGCCCGTCGCGCCCTGGAGCGCGGCACCGAGTTGGGTGGCCAAGAACGTGACGTGGCGGTGCTGTTCGTGGACCTGGTGGGTTCGACGCATCTGGCATCGACGATCCCGGCCGGCGACGTGGTGAACCTGCTCAACGAGTTCTTCCGCGTCATCGTCGACACCGTCAACCGTCACGGCGGGTTCGTCAACAAGTTCCAGGGTGACGCGGCCCTGGCCATCTTCGGTGCCCCCATCGAACATCCCGACGCCTCCGGCGGCGCGCTGGCGGCATCCCGCGAACTGCACGACGAGCTGCTCAGCGTGCTGGGCACCGACACCGAGTTCGGTATCGGGGTCTCGGCCGGGCGGGCGATCGCCGGCCACATCGGCGCTCAGGCCCGTTTCGAGTACACCGTGATCGGCGACCCGGTCAACGAGGCCGCCCGGCTCACCGAGCTCGCGAAGCTGGAGGAAGGCCACGTGCTGGCCTCGGCCATCGCGGTCAGCGGCGCACTGGACGCCGAGGCACTGAGCTGGGACGTCGGCGAGATCGTCGAACTGCGCGGGCGCACCGTGCCCACCCAGCTGGCCCGCCCGATGAACCTGGTCCTGCCACGGGATCTGGAGCGCGATGCCGCCGAGAGCGACCTGACGGGCTGATATAGATCAGGTCAGGCCTTCTTGGCGGCGGCCTTCTTCGCTGGGGCCTTCTTGGCCGCGGTCTTCTTGGCGGCGGCCTTTTTCGCCGGGGCTTTCTTCGCCGCCTTCTTGACCGGCCCACGCGCCCGGCGGTCGGCCAATAGCTCCGATGCGCGCTCATCGGTGATCGACTGCACGTCATCACCCTTGCGCAGGCTGGCGTTGGTCTCGCCGTCGGTGACGTACGGGCCGAATCGCCCGTCCTTGATCACCATCGGCTTGCCCGAGGCCTGGTCGGTGCCCAGCTCACGCAGTGGCGGGGCCGCAGCAGCCTGGCGCCCACGGCGTTTCGGCTCAGCGTAGATCTTCAGCGCCTCATCGAGGGTGATGGTGAACATCTGCTCCTCGTTGGCCAGAGAACGAGAGTCGGTGCCGCGCTTCAGATATGGCCCATACCGGCCGTTCTGTGCGGTGATCTCCTCGTTGTTGGACGGGTCGACGCCGACCACCCGCGGCAACGACAGCAGCTTGAGTGCGTCGTCGAGCGTCACGGTCTCCAGATCCATTGAGCGCAACAGCGATCCGGTGCGCGGCTTGGGTCCGGTCGGCTTCTTGCCCTTCTTGGCCGTCGCCCCCGCATCTGGATCCTCGGGGGGCTCCGGCAGGATCTCGGTGACGTAGGGGCCGAATCGTCCGTCCTTGGCCACGATTTCGTGCCCGGACACGGGATCGACACCCAGCACCCGACCCTCTTGCGGTGTGGCGAAAGCCTTTTCGGCCAGCTCCAGGGTCAGCTCGTCGGGAGTCAGCTCGTCCTTGAGGTTGGCGCGCTGCGGCTTGAGCTCCCCCGGATTGTCAGGGTCGGCGATCATGCGCTCCAGGTACGGCCCGTTGCGGCCCACCCGGACTACCACTGCACGACCCTCGGCATCGTCAAAAAGCTTGATGGAGTTGACTTCTCGTGCGTCGATACCTTCGAGGTTGCCGCCGACGAGGTGCTTGAGCCCACCGGCCCGGGCGATCGAGCCCTCGACGCCGTGCTCCCCGCCGAAGTAGAAGTTCGACAGCCAGTTGGTGCGCTGCTCTTGGCCGTTGGCGATCTCGTCGAGCTCGTCCTCCATGGCCGCGGTGAAGTCGTAATCCACCAGCCGGCCGAAGTGCTGCTCGAGCAGTCCGATGACAGCGAAGGCGACCCATGACGGGACCAGCGCACTGCCCTTTTTGACCACGTAGCCGCGGTCCTGGATGGTCTTGATGATCGACGAGTACGTCGACGGGCGGCCGATGCCGAGTTCTTCGAGGGCCTTGATCAGCGAGGCCTCG
The DNA here is from genome assembly GCF_011745145.1 of Mycobacterium sp. DL440. Taxonomy (NCBI): domain Bacteria; kingdom Bacillati; phylum Actinomycetota; class Actinomycetes; order Mycobacteriales; family Mycobacteriaceae; genus Mycobacterium; species Mycobacterium sp. DL440. Next base: position 4,692,554 of record NZ_CP050191.1, read on the forward strand.
GTGTAGCGGGCCGGCGGGCTGGTGGTGTGTCCGTCGGCGGTCAGATCGGCGGCGTCGACGCGCTGTCCCTGGGTCAGGTTCGGCAGGCGGCTCTCGGCGTCGTCGGCCTCACCGCCGGCCTGCTCGTCGAGGCTCTCGACGTAGGCCTTCAGGAAGCCCGCGAACGTGATGGTGCGACCGGACGCGTTGAAGACGACCTGCTCGCCGCCGGCAGCCGTCCCGGCGATCCGCAGCGACAGCGTGGTGCCGCGCGCGTCGGCCATCTGCGAGGCCACGGTGCGCTGCCAGATCAGCTCGTAGAGCCGGAACTCGTCGGTGTCCAGAGCGCTGTGCAGCTGGCCCGGCGTCTGGAACACGTCACCCGAGGGGCGGATCGCCTCGTGCGCCTCCTGGGCGTTCTTGACCTTGCGGGTGTACTGCCGCGGCGACGGATGCACGTACTCGTCGCCGTAGAGCTGCCGCGCCTGGTTGCGCGCGGCGTTGATGGCCGACTCCGACAGCGTCGTCGAGTCGGTACGCATGTAGGTGATGTAGCCGTTCTCGTACAGCCGCTGCGCGATGCTCATGGTGCGCTCCGAGGAGAACCGCAGCTTGCGGGCGGCCTCCTGCTGCAGCGTGGAGGTCATGAACGGCGCGTAGGGCTTGCGGGTGTACGGCTTCTGCTCGACGGAGCTGACGGCCAGCTGGGCGCCGCGCAGACCGGCGGCCAGGGCCCCGGCGCTGGCCTCGTCGAGCACGAGCACCTCGTCGGGCTTCTTGAGCTGGCCCAGCGAGTCGAAATCACGGCCGGCGGCAACCCGGCGGCCGTCGACGGTGTTGAGCTTGGCGGTGAACTTGGGTGGCGTGGCGCCGGCGTCCGACACGGACGCGTCGAGTTCGGCGGTGACGTCCCAGTACCCGGCGCTGCGGAACGCCATGCGCTCCCGCTCGCGCTGCACGATGATGCGCGTGGCCACCGACTGCACCCGACCTGCCGACAGCTTCGGCGCGACCTTCTTCCACAGCACGGGTGAGACCTCGTAGCCGTAGAGGCGGTCCAGGATGCGGCGGGTTTCCTGCGCGTCGACCAGGGCGATGTCCAGGTCACGGGGGTTTTCCGCGGCGGCCCGGATGGCGGGTTCGGTGATCTCGTGGAAAACCATCCGGCGGACCGGCACCTTGGGCTTCAGGGTCTCCAGCAGATGCCAGGCGATCGCCTCACCCTCGCGGTCACCGTCCGTCGCGAGGTAGAGCTCGTCGACACCCTTGAGTAGCTCCTTGAGCTCGGTGACGGTGCTCTTCTTCTCCGGGCTGACGATGTAGAGCGGTTCGAAGTTGTCGTCGACATTGACCCCGAGGCGCGCCCACGGCTCGGATTTGTACTTGGCGGGCACGTCAGCGGCATTGCGCGGCAAGTCACGAATGTGTCCGCGGGAGGATTCGACCACGTAGTTGGATCCCAGGTAGCCGGCTATCTTGCGCGCCTTGGTCGGCGACTCGACAATTACGAGTCGCCGGACGGGTCCCTTGCTTCCGCTGCCGCCATTATCGCCAGCCACCTGTGCTTACGCTCCACTCCTATAGTTGCCGCGCCACGCCCGGCAACTGACAATTTCGCATTACGCGCGAGCCTACGCAAACCGGCTCTCCGTGTATCCACTACTAAATACGTGGCCACTGCGCCAACGCCGCGGCCTCCCCCGGGGGTTCCCCCACGTTCTCTACCAGGCGTGACAGCCGTCGCCGGCCACTGATCCGCAGGGCCGGATGGGAGCCTCTGGTCCCGATCAACGTCGGGGCGATTCCCACCCGCATCATGGCCGCGGCCAGCGCCGCGTGGGTATCGGGCGCATGCGGGTCCAGCCCCAGCAGGTAACGGTCGTCGGCCTCGGGCGTGCCCGCAGCCAGCGTCCAGGCCCGGAGCTCCCGGGCGCCTGGCAGCCAGCCGGCCGGCACCGTCTTGACCGCACCCCTGGTCCATTCCCCCGCGATCAGCATCAACTGCGGATCCAGCGCGGTACGGACGAGCGGGTTGTTCTCGTCGGTCCGGGAAATCTCCGGCACCAGTCCGACCTCCCTCATCATCTCGGCCAGGCCGTGGGCACGCCACAGCTCGTCGACCACCACCGAGATCCGGGCCGCCTGCCGGCCGCCATTGCCCGCCAGAACAACCTGTCCCGGCCCGGCAAGCACCCCGGTCAGGTCGGCCACCGCGGGCGGCATCGACTCGGCCGAGAAGAACGACAGCTGGCTCACAAATCGACACTAGGCCAGCGCAGGCCGCAAAAACGAGAACACCCCCGCGGTGTCCGGTCTGGACTCACACGGGGGTGTCTCTTTGGGTTTGTTTGGCTCAGACGGCCCGAACACCCGTGGCCTGCGGCCCCTTGGGGCTCTGGCCGACCTCGAACTCAACCTTCTGGTTCTCCTCCAGGGTGCGGAATCCGCTGCCCTGGATTTCCGTGTAATGGACAAACACGTCGGCAGAGCCGTCCTCCGGAGCAATGAAGCCGAAGCCCTTCTCCGCGTTGAACCACTTCACAGTTCCCTGTGGCATCTTTTGTTCTTTCCTTCTCTTCAACCGGGTGCGGTTCACCGACTTCCGGTGCACCGGGCCCGTTCCGACCGCCATACCAACGCGCGAGTCGACCGGAACTTGACCCGACCTACAACCCTCGCAGGAACCGCGATCGCAACGACGATCCTGCGAGTGCGAGTACAAACACAGAAGCTGCGACCGCGATCAGTCAATCATGTTCGGGGCGGCTGCGACAGTATCGGTATTCGGCGCGTGGTGAACAATTCGTTTACAAATCCGGGCCGACGATGGCGGGGTAGATCGCAGGAGGAAGCACAGTGCTGGACCAGGGGTCGGATTTCGGCCGTGAGCTGCTAGCTTGCGCTGTCGACGGCACCCCGTCCGGGGAAGATCCGCTACGCCATGTTGCGGATATACCGCCGCGACATGGCAAACCAGATCGATGGCCGCAATGGGCCCATCCGGAGGTCGTTTCGGTACTGCAGGACCGCGGCATCGCCGCACCCTGGTCGCATCAGCTCGCCGCCGCCGAGTTGGCCCGTGACGGACGGCATGTCGTCGTGTCCACCGGCACCGCATCCGGCAAGTCCCTGGCCTACCAACTCCCGATCCTGTCGGCGTTGGCCGAAGACCGGCGGACGCGGGTGCTGTACCTGTCGCCGACGAAGGCGCTCGGACACGACCAGTTGCGCACGGCACAACAGCTGACGGAGACCGTCGCCGCGCTGCGCGACGTCGCGCCCGCTGCCTACGACGGCGACAGCGCCACCGAGGTGCGCCGGTTCGCCCGGGAACGGTCGCGATGGATCTTCTCCAACCCGGACATGATCCACCTGTCGCTACTGCGCAACCATGCCCGCTGGGCGGTGTTCCTGCGCCACCTCAAGTACGTCGTTGTCGACGAATGTCATTACTACCGTGGCATTTTCGGTTCCAACGTGGCCATGGTGCTGCGCCGGCTGCTGAGGTTGTGCGAAAGATACTCCCCCGACTCCAGCGGGCCGACGGTGATCTTCGCCAGCGCCACCACGGCGTCACCGGCCGAGACCGCCGCCGAGTTGATCGGGCAGACCGTCGCCGAGGTGACCGAGGACGGCTCACCGCAGGGCGCGCGCACGATCGCGCTGTGGGAACCGGCGCTACTGGACGATCTCACCGGCGAGAACGGCGCGCCGGTGCGGCGTTCGGCCGGCGCCGAGGCCGCCCGGGTGATGGCCGACCTGATGACCGAGGGAGCACGCACATTGACCTTCGTCCGGTCCCGGCGGGGCGCCGAACTCACCGCGCTGGGAACCCGGGCCCGGTTGGAAGACACCGCACCCGAGCTGGCCGATCTGGTGGCGTCCTACCGGGCCGGTTTTCTCGCCGAGGACCGCCGGGAGCTGGAACACGCACTGACTGACGGCCGGTTGCGCGGGCTGGCCACCACCAACGCGCTGGAGCTCGGCATCGACATCGCCGGGCTGGACGCGGTGGTGCTGGCGGGGTTTCCCGGCACCGTCACCTCGTTCTGGCAGCAGGCCGGCCGGTCCGGCCGGCGTGGGCAGGGCGCGCTGATCGTGTTGATCGCCCGCGACGATCCCCTGGACACCTACCTGGTGCACCATCCCGCCGCGCTGTTGGACAAGCCGATCGAGCGGGTGGTCATCGACCCGACGAATCCGCACGTGCTGGGCCCGCAATTGCTCTGCGCCGCGGCAGAGCTTCCGCTCACCGCGGCCGAGGTCCGGTTGTGGAACGCCGAGGCGGTGGCCGAAACCCTGGTCGACGACGGACTGTTACGGAAGCGCCCCAGTGGCTACTTCCCCGCTCCCGGGGTCGATCCGCACCCCGCTGTGGACATCCGCGGCTCCAGCGGCGGCCAGATCGCGATCCTGGAGGCCGACACCGGCAGGATGCTGGGCAGCGCCGGCGCCGGGCAGGCGGCGGCCTCGCTGCATCCCGGCGCGGTGTATCTGCACCAGGGCGAGACCTATCTGGTCGACTCGTTGTCCTTTGAGGACGGCGTGGCGTTCGTGTATGCCGCCGACCCCGGCTACAGCACGTTCGCCAGGGAGTTGACCGACATCTCGGTCACCGGCCCCGGCGAGCGCAGCACCTTCGGCCCGGTCACCGTCGGCCTGGTTCCGGTGTCGGTGACCAACACCGTGGTCGGCTACCTGCGCCGCCGGATGGACGGCGAGGTCATCGATTTCGTTGAGCTGGACATGCCACCCAGCACCCTGGACACCATGGCCGTGATGTGCACCGTCACCCCGGAGGCATTGCAGGACAATGGTATTGATCTGCTAGCCATGCCGGGAAGTCTGCATGCCGCCGAACACGCGGCGATCGGCCTGCTGCCCCTGGTGGCCAGTTGCGACCGTGGTGACATCGGCGGGGTCTCGACGGCCGTCGGACCGGTGGACGGCCTGCCGTCGATCTTCGTCTACGACGGCTACCCCGGCGGTGCGGGTTTCGCCGACCGCGGATTCCGCAATCTCGGTACCTGGTGGGGCGCGACGGCCGACGCGATCGAAGCGTGTGAGTGCCCGCACGGTTGCCCCTCGTGCGTGCAGTCACCGAAATGCGGCAACGGCAACGACCCATTGGACAAATCTGGTGCCGTCCAAGTACTCCGCCTGGTGCTCGGCGCGCTGAGTACGTCCTCAGCGGACCCCCGACCGCGTTGACGACCGACCCCTCGACGGCCGACGACGCGGATCTACAACTGCGTGGCTGCATTCGGCCACGCCGAACACACAGACGGTGCGACGAACGGTCGGACAACGCGATCCGTTCCCAATCCCGGAGGCCGGGCGCAGTGGCAAATTACGTGAACTCGCTCATGTTTGCAACCCGACAGACCCTACTTCGGATATCCGCGACCGTAATCCGCAGTTTTCTGCTGCGGATTACGTCGTCGCTGCGTGCGAATACAGCTACGCGGACCCCGGTAAAATGCCGCGCATGACCCACGACTGGCTGCTCGTGGAGACACTGGGTAGCGAGCCTGTTGTGGTCGCACGAGGTCTGCACACGAAGAACCTCGTCCCGATCGGTGTGTTTCTGCGACGAAATCCGCACCTGATGGCGATTCAGAGCGCCATCAGGGAAACCGTCCAGGCCGGCCAGGGTCTCAGCAGCATCACACCCAAGAACGACCGCGTAATCCGCACCGAAGTGGTGCGGATGTCCGACGGGCGCATCCACGGGGTGCACGTCTGGATCGGGCCGGCCGATATCGACCCGCCCCAGCGGCCCATTCCCGGCCCACTGATCTGGGACCTGACCGCGGGCGTGGCCACCGACACCGCGGAGTCACTGCACAACAGCGGGATGGACCCGGAAACCGAAGCCACCCACGACCGGACCTTCGCCGACGACCTTCCGGCCCGGGACCTCAACGGCAGCGAGGCCAAGGTGCTGGCCATGACCGTCAAGCCCGTCGTCGGCAACACCTTGTGCACCACCTGGGATGTCACCGACCACCGCGGCGTGCCCATCACCGTGGGATTCGTGGCCCGGGTGATCCTGGAGCCCGACGATGGCGGCTCCGACCGGCTGATCTGCCGGGCGATGAACTGGCGCAGCGATCGTGAGAACCCGGGGACACCCATCGACAACCTGGCCCAACGCATCCTCGACGGGCTGGCCTGTCCCGGCGTGCACCGGGCACTGGTGGGCCTCGACGACTGGAAGTTGTTGAAATGGCTCGACGAGCCGGCACCGTTCTTCGACTGGCGTAACCGCGACGGCGGGGCGGCCCGCATCCACCCGGCCGATGCCCGGCACATGGCGCGAATGACCACGGATTTCTCCGACGGCGTCACCACCGCCGTGTTGCGGATGCGCGCCGAGGACGGCGGCTGGCGGCCGGTGCACATGACGGTCAACCGGATCGAACTCGCCGAGGACACCTTCGCGGGCCTGATCGCCCTGCGGCTGCCGACCGACGACGAGGTCGCCGCTGCGGACCTCGACAAGCTCGACTAGGCCACGGCGTCCACAGGTCCCGCGCGCGCCGCCGCCCGGGCCGGGCGGACGCCCCACCGGCCAAGGCGGACCGGGACCGACACCTCGAGCACCACATCGAGACGCTCGATCCGGCACACGCCGAGGACCGAACGCATCCGTACCGCGATCTGGGTGGCCTGCGCGCACGCCGCATCCGGCCCGGAAACGACGGCGCCGGCCGCGCTCAGGGCGGCCAGATCCGCCGCGGCCTGGGCCCGGTGCCGGGCCGTGACCGCGGCACCCAGGTAGGCGCCACCGGCCGCAAACGCGACCACCATCGCGATCATCGCCGCAGCCAGCAGCGTGGCCGAACCACGCTCACCCGGCGCCGGGTTCGGGGACCGCGGCCGCCTCCGCGGACACCGTGAACCCCGGCAACGCCGTGGCGGCGCTGACACGGGCCACCACCAGACCGCCATCGCGACCGACATCCACCACTGCCCCGGACGGGGCGACCCGGCGGGCGGCGGCCGCCGCCGCTTCGCCCTCACCGCGTGCCGCCAGGCGGGCGGCTTCACGCGCCGCGTCGATACACCGGATCTGCATGCCCACCGCACCGAGGCCGCCGACACACAACACCAGGACCGCCACCAATGATGCGATGGCGAAGGCCGCCTCGACGGTGACCGCACCCCGGTCATCCAGCCGGTCATCCAGCCGGTCATCTAGACGTTCGTGTTCAGCGCCCGGCTGATGATGTTGGTCAGTGCGCTCACGATCGAATCCCCCGTGACCACGGTGTACAGGATCGCCCCGAACGCCGCAGCGGCAATCGTGCCGATTGCATATTCGACGGTGCTCATGCCTGATTCGTCGAGCATCAACAACGCCGCCCTGGCATTCGCCCGCTGAATCATGTTTCCTGCCATGATATTTCCTCCCTCTGCGATGTGTACTCACCACAAACCCGAACCCAGCACGTCACCGGCCAGACCGGCGACCACCGGGACGACGCCCAGGCACAGGAACGCCGGCAGATAGCACAGCCCCAACGGCCCGGCGACCAGGACCGAGGCACGTTCCGCCACCGCATCGGCCGTGGCGGTGGCATCGTGTCGGGCCTGGGCGGCCAACTCGGCCACCCCGTCGGCCAAGGCACTGCCCGAGGCGGCCGACCGGCGGGCCAGCCGCAATAGGGCCTCCGCGTTCTTGTCCCGCGGTACCGCGTCATCACCGCCGGACCAGGCCCGGGCCGGGCCCGCCCCGAGCGCGAGGAGTTCGGCTGCGCGCCGCAGCATCGGCGCCAATGACGGTGGGGCCGATGCGTGGGCGGCGGCAGCCGCCGTCGACACCGCCATCCCCGCGGCCAGACAAGCGGAGAACAAGTCGAACGTCGAGGCCGCGGCAAGCGGATCGTCGGTGTGCCCCCGTCGGCCACCTGGCCTCGCCACCGGTGCAGGTACGGCGCGGGACCGCACCCGGGCCGTATCTGCACCGATCAGCAGCGCAGCAGCGAGAAACAGTGCCGCCCAACTCATCTCACTGCCCTCTCGGTGATCCGGTCCGACCACGCCAGTCCGGTGCAGGCCAGCAGGACTCCGATCATCAACAGCCAGCCACCCACGCCCGGGCCGCAGAGGAACGTCAGTGGCTGGGCACCGATCAACTGCCCCAGTGCAATCCCGGCCACGGGCAGCCCGGCCAGCACCGCCGCCGTCGCTCGCGGGCCCGCCATCGCCGCTTCGACGTGGGAGGAAAACCGTTCGTGCTCAACGATGTCGCGCTGCGCGGTCCGCATCAGGGTGGCGATCGAAAGTCCGTACGCGTGGGCCAGCCGCCAGCACACCGCGAGTCTCTCCCAGTGCATCGGCAATTGCGAAGCTGCCGCGACATCTTCCAGGCCGGCCGCGACATCGGCGCCCAGGCGGGCCCGCGCGGCGACAGCTCCCATCCCCTGGTGTACGGGCCCGGTCACCTCGCCGGCCGCAGTGCCGAAGGCATTGACCGGATGGACACCGGTGCGCAGTTCACCCACCAACACGTCCAAGGCAGCCTGCAGAGCCGCGGATTCCTGTTGCCGCTGCCGCCGCGCAGCGCGACGCCTGCGGCGTACCATAACGGTCCCGCACACCATAGCCGTGGCCACGGCGGCCGGCAATGAAAACAGCCAGGCCACAACGACTCCCAGCACCGCAACGATGGGCGCTGCGCGCACTTGCCGCCGACCCGGTGCATCAGCCCGCCGTAGCGCGGCTGCCCGCCGGAGCGTGGCCGGCCACAGCAGAAGCGCGGCGGCCAACGCCAGTGCACTCGCTGTCACGTCGATACCCGCTGTTCGACGAGACCGTGCAGAGTCTCTGCGCCACAGCCCAAACCGGTGTCGGCGTGCCAGGCAGTCACCACCTCCAGATCGCCCCGGGTCGCTCGGCGTAGTACCGCTATCTCAGCGAGCCTGCGCCGCCCGGCACCGTCACGCCCGACGTGCAGCAGCACCTGCACGGCCGCGGCCAGCTGACTGATCAGCGCGGCACGGTCCAGACCGCCGAGCGCGCCGAGGGCCTCCAGCCGGGCCGGCACTTCTGCCGGGCTGTTGGCGTGCACGGTGCCCGCCCCGCCGTCATGGCCGGTGTTGAGCGCGGCCAGCAGATCCACCACCTCGGCTCCACGAACCTCACCGACGACGATGCGGTCCGGGCGCATCCGCAACGCCTGCCTGACCAGGTCCCGCACGGTGACCTCACCTACGCCCTCGACGTTGGCGCCCCGGGCCACCAACTTGACCAGGTGCGGGTGCGGCGGGGCCAATTCGGCGGCATCCTCGACACACACGATGCGTTCATGGGCCGGGACGGCGCCGAGTGCCGCCGCCAACAGGGTCGTCTTGCCGCAGCCGGTACCGCCCGAGATCAGGAAGGCCAGCCGGGCGCGGATGACTGCCCGCACCAGGTCGGCGGCCTGCGCAGGGATCGCGCCGGAGCGGGTGAGGGTTTCGAGATTCTGAGTGGCCGGACGCAACACCCGCAGCGACAGGCAGGCGCCCGCGGCTGCCACCGGCGGCAGCACCGCGTGCAGCCGCACGGTGAACGGGCCGATGCCGCCGAGTTGACCGTCCACCCACGGCTGCGCCTCGTCGAGACGGCGCCCGGCCAGCAGCGCCAACCGCTGGGCCAGCCTCCGGACCGCGCTCTCGTCGGGGAAACGCACTGCGCTGCGGTGCAACCCGCTGTCGTCGTCCACCCACACCGCGTCGGGGGCGGTGACGAGAACATCGGTGGTGGTCGGCGCGCACAGGAGTGGTTCCAGGACGCCGGCGCCGGTCAGTTCGGTCTCCAGCAGCCGCAGGTTGCTCAGCACCTCGGTGTCTCCGAGCAGGCCGCCGGACTCCGCCCGAATCGCCGCGGCCACCACGCCGGGGCTGAGTGGAGAGGCTTCGGCCACCAGCCGTTCGCGTACCCGGTCGATCAGCGAGGTGCTCACGCCGGCTCCGGCACAGGGTGACGAGCCAGGACCGACAGCACCCGCCGCGCGGCCGTGCCAAGCGGCGATCGTGACCGCACCCGTAGGCCGCCACGCTCCAACACTTCGGCGATGCCGGCCTGTGGTCGCATCGCTGCGAGCAGCGGCAGGTCCACGATACGGGCCACCTCGGGCGCCCGCAGCCCACCCGGTGACGGACCCCGCACGACTACACCGGCATTTGGGTTGCAGGCCAACACCCATGGCCGCGCGGCAGCTGCAGCGGTACACGACCGCACGTCGGCCGGCGTCACCAGAACCACCAGATCGGCTGCGTTCAAAGCGGTTTCGGCTGCCTCCGTGGTACGCCGAGGCACGTCGCACACCACCGTGACACCGCCCCGGCATCCCGCCTCGATCACCGCCGCCACCGGCCCGGCCTCGATATCGGCACCCGAGCGCCCACTGGAGAGCACGCTGACCCCCTCACGGCAGGGCAGCGCGTCGCGCAGTGCCGCATAACCCAACCGGCCACCCTGCAGGGCAAGGTCCGGCCAGCGCAGGCCGGCCAGGTCCTCACTGCCCGCCACCAGGTCGATTCCCCCGCTCCACGGGTCGGCCTCGATCAGCAGCGCGGCCGGCGCCGATTGAGCCAGGGCGACCGCGAACACCGAAGCACCAGCACCGCCTCTGGCGCTCACCACTGCCACCGCGGGGCCGCGACCGCCGTCGTCGCAACATGCTGCCTCGGAGAGGGCCGCCACGAGGTCGGCGTCCTGGGCGGGCAGTGTCACCACGTGTTGCGCGCCGACGGAGATCGCGGCCTGCCAGTCGTCGGGCCGGGGGTCGTCGCGACCGACCAGGACCACCCGGGTGCGACGGGGCAGCCCCCGGGCGGCGCACCGCAATGCCGCCGCGGCATCGAGCAGCACGGCGGCGGCAGCCGTCCAGGCCTTGCGCCCGGAGGGGTCGTCGACGAGGACGAGCCCGACGCCGGCGGCAGCCGCCACCCGGGACACGTCCTCACGCAGCTGCGGGTCGCCGATCAGAGCCAGCACGGTGCCGGACGGGGAGATCGAGACGCTCGAAATGGCCATGTGCCCACCCTGCGGGCAACGACGGGGCCGGCACCATCACCAATTCGCGGATTGTGGATGAAGTACGCCCTGTGGATAAATCCTGGGGCGAGAACACACCGGGCGACACGCTGAAAATGCGGTTCCGCAACCACCGAGGCTGCACCGGCAAGAATTTTTCCCCTGAAAAAGGGACGACCCCCGCCAGGGGGGGAGGAGGCGGAGGTCGTCGTGCATCAGCCCCGGGGGGTCGGGCTGATACACCCTCGGCATAAGCCGAGTAATGCTCACTATACACACGGAACTGCCAAAACACGCAAGGGACACCGCTGCGGGCTACCGCCACGATCCCGGGAATCACCGCCGAAAGAATGTGTCGTGAACTGCCATTTTATATTGGCGGCCGGATAACGGGTCGTGCGTGCCTCTATGCTGGCGCTTGTGACCGCATCCGATCGGGCTGCCGGGGAATTGATCGCACAGCAATCCGGGCCGCACGACGGTCGGCCGGTACGCACGGCGGCCTTTTTCGACCTCGACAAAACCGTCATCGCCAAGTCCAGCACGCTTGCTTTCAGCAAACCTTTCTTCAACCAGGGTCTGCTGAACCGGCGCACCGTTCTCAAGTCGACGTACGCTCAGTTTCTGTTCCTGATGTCGGGTGCCGACCACGACCAGATGGACCGGATGCGTAGCTACATCACCAACATGTGCACCGGTTGGGATGTCGAGCAGGTCAAGTCGGTCGTCGGCGAGACCTTGCACGACATCGTCGACCCCCTGGTGTTCGCCGAGGCCGCCGAGCTGATCGCCGACCACAAGTTGTGCGGCCGCGACGTCGTGGTGGTGTCGGCGTCGGGCGAGGAGATCGTCGCGCCGATCGCCAGGGCATTGGGTGCCACCCATGCGATGGCCACCCGGATGGTGGTCGAAGAGGGGCGTTACACCGGCGAGATCGCGTTCTACTGCTTCGGCGAGGGCAAGGTCGAAGCGATCCGCGCCCTGGCCGCACGCGAGGGCTACTCGCTGGACCACTGCTACGCCTATTCGGATTCGATCACCGATGTTCCGATGCTCGAATCGGTAGGCCACCCCACCGCGGTCAATCCCGACCGGGGCCTGCGCAAGGAGGCCGCTTCGCGCGGCTGGCCGGTGTTGACCTTCACCCGGCCGGTGTCGTTGCGCGACCGGTTCTCGGCGCCGTCGGGCGCAGCTGTCGCCACCACCGCCGCCGTCGGCATCAGCGCTCTGGCAGCCGGCGCGCTGACGTACTCGCTGCTGCGCCGCTTCACTTCCTGAGCTACTGCATGTAGTAGCTGAAACCCAGGCGTAACGATCGGAACTCGGGTGCAATTCACCCTTGCTGTGACCGTGGTCACGTAGTACAAAGGAACCACGGAAGCTTGGATGAGGCCAAGGTGTAGCCGGAAGAGAAGGCTAAATCTCCCGAACCGGGCTCCCCAGCACGGGTCCCGGCACCCACGCGGAGCACATGCCGCGGAATAGGCAAAAGCGTTGCGGGCCTGCGTGATTGCGAAGAGCGGACGGCCACGACGGCCCCTTGGGTAGGGTTGCAGCCGAAGCGCATTGCAAGGACGCCGAGGCCACCCACGCAACCCACATTGGCACGCTTGGTAACCGGTATCCGTGCTAGCGGGCGACGAGCCGAGACATCGTTTCGGACCGTCGCCCGCTTTCGTTTGCTGCGAGTACCCCGGGCGGCGCGTTCAGCCTGCCGCCGACTGGGCGATCTGCAGCGCTTCGCGCGCGCCGCCCTTCAGGGCCTCACTGCTGAGCAGCAGCCAGGCGGTCAGCCCGTCTGCTGTCCCGGAGGCGAATCCCCGTGCAGCAGCCTGGTACTCCCCCGACTTCCGCATCCAGTGCACCTCGGGGACACCCAGACCGTGCGGATCCAGCCCGCTGGCGATGGTCACCAGGCGCGACACCGCGCGGGCCACCACCCCGTCGGCGGTCCCGAATGGAGCCAGGGTGATGAGTTCGCCATGGGCGACCGCGGCCAGCACGGGAGCAGGAACCTTGGAGCCGCCCGCCACGATTTCGGTCAGCAGCTCGAGGCGGCGTCCGACGTCGGGATCGGTCCGTGGCCGGCCCAGGTGCTCGTCGTCGGTGAGGTCGGCCGCGGCCAATGCGTGCAGCCGGGCCAGGGCCTGCATCGGCGCCCGCTGCCACACACCGACCAACGAGGTGGCGCCGCCTTCGAGTGCTTCGGCGACGCGGATGGCGCCTGCCGTCACCGAATCAGGTTCGCCGTCGGCGGACAGCTGGAGGGCCCCGCCATCGAGCACCGCGGACGCCCGTGCCGCACGCAGCGCGGCCTCGGCCGCCGTCTGCGGCCAGCCGCGCAGATTGAACTTGTGTCGATGCGCCCGGCCCAGGGCCTCACGCACCTCGTCACTGGCCGCAGAAACACCGGGCAGGTCGACCAGCGGTGCGAGTGGATCGCTCATAGTCGAAACGCTAGCCGACCGCTGAACTTCATCGCGCCGACCGTTGGGCGCATCAGAACCGCCGCCCGGCAACCGTCTCGTGACGTCCCAACGCCGGTGCAACCTTTGGTGACTAGGCTCACATCCATGTCAAACGCGCCAGCGACGCCTACCGAAGTTCCGTCAGCCTATC
>NZ_CP050191.1:4706279-4785332 GCF_011745145.1 Mycobacterium sp. DL440
CGCCGCCTGCCGATTTCGCGGCCAATGCCAACGCGACGGGCGAGTTGTACGCCGAGGCCGAAAACGACCGGCTGGCATTCTGGGCTGCCCAGGCCGATCGGCTGAGCTGGCAGACCCCGTTCAGCGAGGTGCTGGACTGGTCGCAGGCTCCGTTCGCGAAGTGGTTCGTCGGCGGTAAGGTCAACGTGGCCTACAACTGCGTGGACCGGCACGTCGAGGCGGGCAACGGGGACCGGGTCGCGATCCACTGGGAAGGTGAGCCCGTCGGGGACGCCCGCGACATCACCTACGCCCAGCTCAAAGACGAAGTCTCCCAAGCCGCCAATGCGCTGGCCGCCCTCGGCCTGACTGCCGGCGACCGGGTCGCCATCTACATGCCGATGGTCCCCGAGGCGATCGTGGCGATGCTGGCGTGCGCGCGCCTGGGAGCCATGCACAGCGTCGTGTTCGCCGGGTTCTCGGCGTCGGCGCTGCGGGCACGCGTCGAGGACGCCGAGGCCAAGCTCGTCATCACCACCGACGGCCAGTACCGGCGCGGCAAGGCCGCCTCACTGAAGGACGCCGTCGACGAAGCCGTCTCCGATCAGCCGTCAGTCGAGCATGTCCTGGTGGTCCGGCGCACCGGCATCGACGTGAACTGGACCGAGGGTCGCGATTTGTGGTGGCACGAGACCGTGGAACCGGCCTCGACCGAGCACACCCCGGAAGCCTTCGACTCCGAGCAGCCGCTGTTCCTGCTGTACACCTCCGGTACGACCGGCAAGCCCAAGGGCATCGTGCACACCTCGGGCGGCTACCTCACCCAGGCGGCCTACACGCATTACAACGTCTTCGACCTCAAGCCCGAGACCGACGTGTACTGGTGCACCGCCGACATCGGCTGGGTGACCGGGCACACCTACATCGTCTACGGCCCGCTGGCCAACGGCGCCACCCAGGTGGTCTACGAGGGCACCCCGACCTCGCCGACCGAGCACCGTCACTTCGAGATCATCGAAAAGTACGGCGTCACAATATATTACACCGCTCCCACACTGATCCGTACCTTCATGAAGCTGGGTCGCCAGATCCCGGCGGAGCACAATCTGTCGAGCCTGCGGCTGTTGGGTTCAGTGGGCGAGCCGATCAACCCCGAGGCTTGGCGCTGGTACCGGGAAGTCATCGGCGCCAACAAGACCCCGATCGTCGACACCTGGTGGCAGACCGAGACCGGGGCGATCATGATCTCGCCGCTGCCCGGTGTCACCGCGGCCAAACCCGGCTCGGCCATGACCCCGCTGCCCGGCATCTCGGCCAAGATCGTCGACGACTCCGGCAATGAGCTGGTGCCCGGCGCCGACGAAGCCGAGCACGTCACCGGCTACCTGGTGCTGGACCAACCGTGGCCGGCGATGCTGCGCGGCATCTGGGGCGACCCGCAGCGGTTCAAGGACACCTACTGGTCGCGCTTCGCCGAGCAGGGCTGGTATTTCGCCGGTGACGGCGCCCGCTACGACGCCGACGGCAATATCTGGGTGCTGGGCCGCATCGACGACGTCATGAACATCTCCGGGCACCGCATCTCGACCGCCGAGGTGGAGTCGGCCCTGGTCGGCCATTCCGGAGTGGCCGAGGCCGCCGTGGTCGGCGCATCCGACGACACCACGGGTCAGGCGATCTGCGCGTTCGTCATCCTCAAGGCGTCCGCGCACGGTGGTGCCGACAGCATGATCGAAGAGCTGCGCGCGCAGGTGGCCACCGAGATCTCCCCGATCGCCAAGCCCCGGGAGATCCACGTCGTGCCCGAGCTGCCCAAGACCCGCAGCGGCAAGATCATGCGCCGGTTGCTGCGCGACGTGGCCGAGGGCCGCGAACTCGGTGACACCTCAACCCTGGTCGACCCGAGCGTGTTCGAGGCGATCCGCGCCGGCAAGTAGTTCCGCTCGCGGTTAACCGATCGGGACGAAACCCGTTCCCGGTCGGTTTTTGGCGGTGATGTCCGCCAGCTGCGTGTTGAACGACATCGTCACCGCCGGCGTGTGTAGGGGCACGAACTTCACCACGCAGGTCGGCAAATCCTCGCTGTAGGCGCCGTGGATCATGCCGACCAGCCGGTTGTTGACCGTGACGGGCGCGCCCGAGTCTCCGGGCTGGCCGCACACCTGGTTGACGATGGTGCCCGGGTCCTTGCCCGGGCCCCAGGTGACGCCACACGAATAGCCGGTAGTCCGGCCGAGCTTGCAGGCCACTTCACCGAACGCCGGGTCCGGTCCGAGGCCGTCGATCTGGAAACCGTTGACGTTGGCGGTCGGCGTCACCTTGGCCGGGTCGAACTGGATGACGGCGTAGTCCAGCCCGTCATTGCCGGCAACCATCGTGCCCACTACTCCGGCGCTGTCGGCGCCTTCGGCCGACACAGTGGCACCCGGCCCGCCGCAGTGTGCCGAAGTGAAGCCGATGAGCCGGCCGGCGTTGTCGTGCCCGATCGTTGTGAGCGTGCAGAACGCGTCGCCGTTGACCACGATTCCCGAGCCGCCACCCAGCACCACCGGCGGATCAGCATGTGCCGGGGCCGCAGTCAGCATCGCAAAAATCGCGATGATCGAGGCACCAATGTGCAACTGCCAGCGGTGTCTGCTCGTCAAGTGTCCTCCGATCGACCCGCCCGACCCGCGCAACTCAAGAATGGGGTCAGTCTACTAAGACCCCGATGTCGGCCGGGATCGTTAACGGCTTCGCCGCATGGCAACATGAACGCCATGAGCACAGGCGACCGCAGGGACGGCGTTCCGACGACGGTGACCTCGATTCCGCTCGTCGACCCGCATGCCCCCAAACCGGACCCCTCGATCGGCGACCTGGTCAAGGACGCCACCGCGCAGGTCTCCACGCTGCTGCGCGCCGAGGTGGAGCTGGCCAAGGCCGAGATCACCCGGGATGTGAAGAAGGGCCTGACCGGCAGCGTGTTCTTCATCGCCGCGCTGGTGGTGCTGTTCTACTCGACCTTCTTTTTCTTCTTCTTCCTGGCCGAGTTGCTCGACACCTGGCTGTGGCGCTGGGTGGCTTTCCTGATCGTGTTCGGCCTGATGGTGCTGACCACCGGTGCGCTCGCGTTGTTCGGCTTCCTGAAGGTTCGACGGATCAAGGGTCCGCAGCAGACCATCGAATCGGTCAAGGAGACGCGAGAGGCACTGACGCCCGGCCACGACAAGGCCGAGCCGCCCGCTATCCAGGCCAAGTCGGGCACCGACCCGTCAGGCTGGTAATGCCTCCACCCGCCCCGTCGATCGCCAGGATCGAGGGGCCATGGCGGCATCTGCAGGTGCATGCCAACGGCATTCGGTTCCATGTCGTGGAGGGCGAGAGCTCGCAGCCGGAGCGGCCGCTGGTCATCCTCCTGCACGGGTTCGGCTCGTTCTGGTGGTCGTGGCGTCACCAACTCACCGGACTGACCGACGCACGTGTGGTGGCGGTCGACCTGCGCGGCTACGGCGACAGTGACAAACCGCCTCGCGGTTACGACGGCTGGACCCTGGCCGGGGACACCGCCGGGCTGGTGCGCGCGCTGGGGCACAAGACCGCGACGCTGGTCGGGCACGCCGACGGTGGGCTGGTGTGCTGGGCGACCGCGGTGCTGCATCCGCGTGCGGTCAACGCGATCGCACTCGTCAGCTCACCGCACCCGGTGGCGCTGCGGAGGTCCACACTGACGCGTCGGGACCAGGGCCGCGCACTGTTGCCCACGATGCTGCGCTACCAATTGCCGGCGTGGCCCGAACAGACGCTCACCCGCCACGACGGCGCCGAGCTGGAGCGCCTGGTCCGCAGCCGGGCCGGGGCCGAATGGCAGACCAGCCAAGACTTTTCCCGCACCATCGGCCACCTTCGTCAGGCCATCCAGATCCCGGGGGCGGCGCACTGCGCACTGGAGTACCAGAGGTGGGCGGTGCGCAGCCAACTGCGCGGGGAGGGCCGGCGGTTCATGCGCTCGATGAAACGTCCGATCAACGTGCCGGTGCTGCACATGCGCGGTGACGCCGACCCGTATGTGCTGGCCGACCCGGTGCACCGAACCCAGCACTATGCGCCGCATGGGCGGTACGTATCGATCACGGGCGCAGGGCATTTCGGCCACGAAGAACAGCCTGAGGCGGTCAACGTGCAGCTGAACCGGTTCCTGACCCAGCTGCACGCCAACTGATCAGGAGTTGATGCAGGTTCCGGTCGCGACGCGCTGGGTGTTGCCGATCTTGGCCAGCTGATGCTCGACTTCCTTGGCGGTCAGTACAAACCCGGTGTCGACGTCGTCGACTGCCGCACCGAACACCACACCCAGCACCTTGCCTGCCCGGTTGATCATCGGTCCGCCCGAATTACCTTGCCGCACCGTGCCCCTGACCGTGTAAACCTCACGGGTGACGGTGGTGGTGCGGTAGATGTCGGGCCCGTTGAGCTCGATGATCTCGCGCACGCGGGCCGGGGTGGCCAGGAAGTCGCCGCCGCCCGGGTAGCCCATCACCACGGCGTCGGTGCCTTTCGGGGCCGGTTGTTCGGCGAACTGCAGCGGGGTGATCGGCAGATCCGGGACGTCGAGGATGGAGATGTCGGCGTTGGGGTCATACGACACCACGCCCGCGTCGTAGGTCTTGCCGTCAGCCTCGATGGTGACGCTGTCGGCACCGGCGACCACGTGGGCGTTGGACATCACCCGGTTGGGGGCGACCACGAATCCGCTGCCCTCGAGCACTTTCTGGCAACTCGGCGCGACACCGCGGATCTTCACCACGCTGGCCCGGGAGGTCGTCACCACAGGATCGGTGGCCAGCGATGCGTCCGGGGCGTCGACGTTGACGATCGGGGTCCGGCCGAACGGTTCGAGCACATCGGGCAGCCCGGAGGTGTCCAACAGCGCCGACAATCGGTTCGGCACCGAGCGCAGCCAGTCCGGCGCCACCTTGTCGACCTCGCTGAGTACCCGCGAATTCTTCACGGCCGCAGCCAGATTCGGCTGGTCCGAGGAAGTCAGCAGGCTGCCCAGCAACCAGGACGCAACGAGGACCGCGACCAGCATCAGGCTCACGCCGACCGCTGAGTCCAACACCCGGAACACGGGGTTCCGGATGGTGCCGCGCACGGCACGGCCCAGCACCACACCGGCGATCTCACCGATCACGACGAGCGCGAGGATGAGGAACAGCGTGGCGAACAGCTTGGTGCGGTCACCGCTGACGTGCGGAATCACGTGCGGCGCCAACAGCACCCCCGCCACCGCACCGAGCACCACGCCGATGAACGACAGCAGGGAGCCGAGCGCGCCGGAACGCCACCCGGAGATGGCTGCGACGAACCCGATGCCGAGGATGGCGAAATCGAGCCAGACCGAAGGTGTCATCTATATCCACTTCAACATTGGGCTTCACCGTAACCGTTGTCATGCCCGACAAGGGCCATTGCGTCATCGAGTTCACGGACGTCGTCGGTGTTCCAGGGTTTGGCCCAGCCGGCGACATCGAGGATCGCCGAGATGACCTGGCCGGTGAAACCCCACACCAGCATCTCGTTGAGGAGGAATGCCGGCCCGGCGAACCGGCTGGTGTTGGCCTCCCGGTACACCATGAGCCGGTTCTCCGGGTTGATGAAGGCGCGCACCGGAACCCGCGCGACGACGGCGGTCTCGGATTCGTCGACCACGGCGACGGGTCCCGGGTCGGGCGAGTAGGCCAGCACCGGGACCACGTGGAACCCGGACGGCGGGATGAACATCTTCTCCAGCGTCGCCAACGGGGCCAGCCGGCTGGTATCGATGCCCGTCTCTTCGGCGGCCTCACGGAAGGCGGTGCCCACCGGTCCCTGGTCGCCGGGATCGGTGGCCCCGCCAGGGAACGCGGCCTGGCCGGCGTGGTGGCGCAGAGTCGAGGCACGGACCGTCACCAGCAGGTCGGCGTCTTCGGGAAGGAGCGGAGGTGTGCCCTCGGCCGGACCGGAGAACAGCACCAGTACTGCGGCGTCGCGCCGCGCACCGGCCTGGGCGGCTTGATTGTTGGCTTCGACGATGCCCGCCAGCACGTCCGGGGGAACCCGTCGACGGTAGGCGTCCGGCACCTGGTCGAGGTTTTCCACCAGCGGTTTGAGCCAGGCCGGGGCGGCACCCGGGAACAGCCCATCGCGCGTCGATCTCACCCCGGGTGCTCCTATCGGCTAGAGCGGATCTTCTCGTCGACCGCAGCCGCGATCTCGTCGGCGCTCACGAAGGATCGGGGTAGGGTCCCGGCCACGCTACCGTCCGCGCGCAGCACCACCGTCGCAGGCATGACGTTGGGCACCTTGAGCGCCGCCGCCACCAGTCTTCTGCCGTCCTGCAGGGTCGGCAGACGCACTCCAAGTTCGGCCAGACGCACCAGCGCCGCCGTCTCGTTCTCGTCCTGGTGCACGGTCACGACCAGTACGTCATCGCCGACTCGGCGCTGGTATTCGGCCATCGCCGGCAGCTCGTCGGCGCATGGCCCGCACCAGTACGCCCAGAGGTTGAGCACCACGGTCCGGCCGGCCAGCGCGCGGGCCACGTCCACGGGCTTCCCGTCGCCGGCGCACTCCAGGGTGATGCCGCGCAGCGCCTCGGAATCAACCCCGTTCCCGGGGCCGGGGCACGGCGGCAGGTCCGCACGGGCACGCGGGCCGGCCAGGGCCTCGGGCGTATCGGCATCGCGGTGGTCACGGGACGTGGATTGTTGCCCCGCCCCAGCCTGCGGTGCCGGCTCGTCGCGCAATTCCATCCAGAACGCGGCGCCCAGCGCCACCAGGATCACCAGCACCACCACGGTCCAGCGGGCCGATCGACTCATCGTGTGTTCACAGCCCGGCAAGCGCCAGCAGATGCTCGGTCTCGGGACCTTTGACCAGCGCAGCAGCGGTGGGCGGATCGGTGGGCCCCAGCCCGAACGACGGGCAGTCCTTGGCCAGGACGCACACTCCGCACGCCGGCTTGCGAGCGTGGCAGACCCGGCGGCCGTGGAAGATCACCCGGTGGCTGAGCAGGGTCCATTCCTTGCGTTCGATGAGCTCACCGATCGCGAACTCCACCTTGACCGGGTCTTCCTCAGTGGTCCAGTGCCAGCGTCGCACCAGCCGCCCGAAGTGGGTGTCGACCGTGATCCCGGGGATGTCGAAGGCGTTACCCAGGATGACGTTGGCGGTCTTGCGCCCCACCCCGGGGAGGGTCACAAGGTCCTCGATGTTGTCGGGCACCTCGCCGTCGAACCGGGCCACCAGCTCCTGGCCCAGCCGGATCAGCGAGTTGGTCTTGTTCCGGTAGAACCCGGTCGGCCGGATCAGCTCCTCCATCTCGGTGCGATCGGCCTGCGCGTAGTCCAGCGCCGTGCGGTATTTGAGGAACAACGCCGGCGTCGTCAGGTTCACCCGTTTGTCGGTGCTCTGCGCCGACAAGATCGTCGCGACCGCCAGCTCCAGCGGATTGGTGAAGTCCAACTCGCAGTACACATGTGGAAATGCCCGAGCGAGTTCACGATTCATCCGTCGAGCCCGACGAACCAGGCCCAGGTGGGTTTCGTTGTCCCACTTCTTGGACCGGCGCGTTTTCCCTGTTGGGGCGGCAGCCTCAGTCACGTCAATCAGCGTACTGACCTCGCCGGACATTCTCCTGCGCGGACCGGTGATGATTCGTGACCCCACTGAGACCTGCGCCGTGTTAACTACTGCCTTGTGTCGTGGTTGCTGGTAGCGCTCATCCCGGGGTTGCTCATGCTGGCGGCGTTCGGGCTCGAGCGGCTGGAATCGGGGTTGGACCGAAAGCCGGTCCCGGCGGCGGCCAGCCCGCGGGTCAAGCCGGTGATCCTCGACGTCGAGAGTGAACGTTTGCCGACGCGGTACTACGAACCGCAGACCATCAATACCGGGTTTCCTGCGTCTCGACCTGTCAATCGTGTGTAGCGTGGGCTAGTCGCGAAACCGCGTACCTCTAGACTGAGCAGGAAATATCAGTAAGAGGACAACACACCCAATAGCTTAAGGGGCAACGTGGACGAGATCCTGGCCAGGGCCGGAATCTTCCAGGGCGTCGAACCGACCGCCGTTTCGGCGCTGACGAAGCAGTTGCAGCCCGTCGACTTCCCGCGCGGGCACACCGTCTTCGCCGAGGGCGAACCCGGCGACCGCCTGTACATCATCATTTCCGGCAAGGTGAAGATCGGCCGCCGTTCGCCTGACGGCCGCGAGAACCTGCTGACCATCATGGGTCCGTCGGACATGTTCGGTGAGCTGTCGATCTTCGACCCGGGGCCCCGTACCTCGAGCGCCACCACCATCACGGAGGTGCGCGCGGTGTCGATGGATCGCGACGCACTGCGTGCGTGGATCGCCGACCGTCCTGAGATCGCCGAGCAGCTGCTGCGGGTGCTCGCGCGTCGTCTGCGCCGCACCAACAACAACCTGGCCGACCTGATCTTCACGGACGTTCCCGGCCGGGTGGCCAAGCAGCTGCTGCAGCTGGCCCAGCGGTTCGGAACCCAGGAGGGCGGGGCGCTGCGCGTCACGCACGACCTCACGCAGGAAGAGATCGCCCAGCTCGTCGGCGCTTCCCGCGAGACCGTCAACAAGGCACTGGCCGATTTCGCCCACCGCGGCTGGATCCGGCTGGAGGGCAAGAGCGTGCTGATCAGCGACAGCGAAAGGTTGGCGCGCCGCGCGCGCTAGCTTTCCTTCTTCGCGAAACGGCATTCCAGCAGCATTTGTTCGAGTAACCAGCTGCTGGAATGCCGTTTCGGCGTTTGAGTCAGGTCCGTAGGTAATCCAGTTGAGCCTGCACGCTCTTCTCGGCGGCGTCCCAGAGTTTTTGGTCGACATCGGTGTAGACGTGCTCGACGACCTGACGTGCCGAGGCGTCTTCACCGAGTTCCCGTAGTGCTACCCGGATCTGGTCCAACCGCTCCTCGCGGTGCGCCAGGTACATCGCGGTCACTTCGTGAAGGTTCGGCAGATCGGGCCCGTGCCCGGGAAGCACCCTGCGGGCGCCGAGGCCCTGCAGCCGTTGCAGCGAGTCCAGGTAGTCCCGCAGGCTGCCGTCCTCGGTGTCGATGACGGTGGTGCCGCGGCCCAGCACGGTGTCGGCGGTCAGCACGGCCCCTTGCCCGTTGTCGCCGTCGAGCACGAAGCTCAGTGAATCGACGGTGTGGCCGGGGGTGGCCATCACCTTGATCCGCAGCCCGGCCGCGTCGATCACCTCGCCGTCGGTCAGCGGGCCGCCGAGGCCTCGCAGGAAGCCACTGCCGACCGAGCGGACGGTGGCGCCCGTCAGGTCCACGAGCTTGTCGATGCCGCCGGTGTGGTCCTCGTGCTTGTGACTGATCAACACCAACGCCACGGTGCCCAGTTCGGCGATGCGGGCGATGTGCGCCTCATCGTCGGGACCGGGGTCGACGATGACGATCTCGTCGCTGCCCGGGCCGCGCAGGACCCAGGTGTTGGTGCCCTCCAGGGTCATCAGTCCCGGGTTGTCGCACAGCAGCACCGAGGCCGATGGAGTGACCGGCCGCAACAGCCCGTAGGCCGGGTGCGCGGCGGCCGTCACGCTGTTTCGACGATGATCTCGACTTCGACCGGCGCATTACGCGGTAGTTCCGACACGCCGACGGCCGAACGCGCATGAGCGCCCGCCTCGCCGAAGATCTCGCCGAACAGTTCGGAGGCGCCGTTGACGACGCCGGGCTGTCCGCTGAATCCGGGTGCCGAGGCGACGAACCCGGTCACCTTGACGATTCGGACGACGGAGTCGATGCCCACCAGCGCATGCACGGCGGCCAATGCGTTGAGGCCGCAGACCCGGGCCAGCTCGTTGCCCTGCTCCGGGCTGATCTCCGCGCCGACCTTGCCGGTGGCCAACAGCTCGCCGGCCTTGATCGGCAGTTGACCGGCGGTGTAGACCAGGTTGCCGGTCCGCACCGCCGGCACGTAGGCGGCCAGTGGCGCGACGACGTCGGGCAGTTCGACACCGAGTTCGGCCAACCGGGCGCTTACGGTCATTTCGGCCGCTTCAAGTAGGCGACGTGCTGCTCGCCGGTCGGGCCCGGCAGCACCGAGACCAGCTCCCAGCCATCCTGTCCCCACTGGTCGAGAATCTGTTTGGTGGCGTGGGTCAACAATGGCACCGTCGCGTATTCCCATTTGATCGCTTCGCTCACGCCGCCCACCTAGTTCCTTCGCTCATGGACCGAGCTTATCGGTCGGACACTCAGGCTTGGTTAGCATGCACTGGTGGCAACCACTGAGAGCGGCGCTAAACACGTCGGCTGGCCGTCCCGGCTGACCAAGGCCCGGCTTCATTTCGTAACGGGCAAGGGTGGCACCGGCAAATCCACCGTCGCGGCGGCATTGGCCCTGGCCCTGGCGGCCGGCGGCCGCAAGGTGCTGCTGGTCGAGGTCGAGGAGCGCCAGGGCATCGCGCAGCTGTTCGACGTGCCGCCGCTGCCATACGAGGAAGTCAAAGTCGCCACGGCCGATGGCGGCGGACAGGTCAACGCGCTCGCGATCGACATCGAGGCCGCGTTCCTGGAGTACCTCGACATGTTCTACAACCTTGGCCTGGCCGGCCGGGCGATGCGCCGCATCGGGGCCATCGAGTTCGCCACCACCATCGCGCCCGGTCTGCGTGACGTGCTGCTCACCGGCAAGATCAAAGAGATCGTGACGCGGACCGCCAAGGATGCCAAAGGCAAGCGCGGCGTCTATGACGCCGTGGTGGTGGATTCCCCTCCCACTGGCCGCATCTCGCGGTTCCTGGACGTCACCAAGGCGGTCTCCGACCTGGCCAAGGGCGGGCCTGTGCATTCCCAGGCCGACGGCGTGGTCAAGCTGCTGCACTCCGAGCAGACCGCCATTCACCTGGTGACGTTGCTGGAAGCGCTGCCGATCCAGGAGACCCTGGAGGCGATCGACGAGCTCACCGAGATGGGGCTGCCGATCGGAAGCGTCATCGTCAACCGCAACATCCCGGCATACCTATCCGCGCAGGACCTGGCCAAGGCCGCCGAGGGCGACATCGATGCCGACGCGGTCCGCGCCGGCCTGGAGAAGACAGGGATCACGTTGGCGGACAACGACTTCGCCGGCCTGCTCACCGAGTCGATCCAGCACGCCACCCGGATCTCGGCGCGCGCCGAGAGCGCCGAGTTGCTCGACGCCATCGACGTGCCCCGCCTGGAGCTGCCCGCGCTGGGCGACGGTGTCGACCTGGGCAGCCTGTATGAACTCGCCGAAGCACTTGAACAGCAGGGGGTCCGATAACCGTGAGCACCAAACCGCCCACCCTTGACATGCACACGATCCTGTCCGACACCGCAAACCGCGTCATAGTCTGTTGCGGCGCAGGCGGAGTCGGAAAGACCACCACCGCGGCCGCGATGGCACTGCGGGCGGCCGAGTACGGGCGCACCGTCGTGGTGCTCACCATCGACCCGGCCAAGCGGCTGGCCCAGGCGCTGGGCATCAAGGATCTCGGGAACACCCCACAGCGGGTTCCGCTGGCACCGGAGGTGACCGGTGAGCTGCACGCGATGATGCTGGACATGCGGCGCACGTTCGACGAGATGGTGACGCAGTACTCCGGACCGGATCGCGCCGACTCCATTCTGGAGAATCAGTTCTACCAAACCGTGGCGACGTCGCTGGCGGGCACGCAGGAGTACATGGCGATGGAGAAACTCGGCCAGCTGCTGGCCGAGGACAAGTGGGATCTGGTGGTGGTGGACACCCCGCCGTCGCGCAACGCCCTGGACTTCCTCGACGCACCAAAGCGGTTGGGCAGCTTCATGGACAGCCGGCTGTGGCGCATGCTGCTGGCGCCGGGGCGTGGCATCGGGCGCTTGGTCACCGGCGCCGTCGGGCTGGCCATGAAGGCCCTGTCCACCGTGCTCGGGTCGCAAATGCTCTCCGATGCAGCAGGTTTCGTGCAATCACTGGATGCCACCTTCGGCGGCTTCCGGGAGAAGGCCGACCGCACTTACGAATTGCTCAAGCGTCGCGGCACCCAGTTCGTGGTGGTGTCGGCGGCCGAGCCCGATGCGCTGCGCGAGGCCTCGTTCTTCGTCGACCGGCTGTCGAACGAGCACATGCCGCTGGCCGGTCTGATACTCAACCGCACCCATCCCACATTGTGCGAACTTCACGCCGAGAAGGCCGAGGAAGCCGCCGACGAGTTGGCGGCCGAAGATCCGAACTCGCTGACCGCGGCGGTACTGCGTGTCCACGCCGATCGGGCACACACCGCCAAGCGCGAGGTGCGACTGCTGTCCCGGTTCACCGGGGCCAATCCGCACGTGGCGATCGTCGGGGTGCCATCACTGCCGTTCGACGTGTCCGATCTCGACGCTCTGCGTGCGATCGCCGATCAGATCACCGGAGAGGCGGCTGACGCCGCCTGACCGGCAGGGCCGCGGGGAGACCGGGGTCCGCTCCACGCGGGTACCGCACCACCGAGGGAGGGTCTCGTCGTCACCGGGATCCGTCGTCGCGGGCAATGGCACCAGAAATCATCGCCGACAACGGAAGAGCGCGTGCAGGGTTACTCACTACAGCTGAATACCCTGTGCCACACCCGAATACACTACCGCCGGCTGCACGGCACGCACACGGACCGGATCAGCCCGCGATGGGACATGGACGCTAGACGGCGCTGCGATGATGCTTGCGTTGGGCGGCGAAGAACTCGGCCCAGGAATTGACTTCGGGATGCTGCTTGAGCAGGGCACGCCGCTGACGTTCGGTCATTCCGCCCCAGACTCCGAACTCCACGCGATTGTCCAGCGCGTCGGCGCCACACTCGAGGATCACGGGGCAGTGCCGGCAGATCACCGCGGCTTTGCGTTGCGCGGCACCGCGGACGAACAGCTCGTCCGGGTCAGCCTGACGGCAGCGCGCCTGCGAAACCCACGCGATCCGGGCTTCACCCTCACCTCGGTGGACCAGGTTGGTGGCGGGGGTGGAAGCGTTCATATTGTCTGCGACAGTTCGTATACCTGACACCAGCGATCCCTTCGTTCCAGCCATCTCCCCAGATGGCGGGCTTTGAACCTTCCGATGCAGAACGCCATTGCGATCTACGCCACATTGCGCCAGCCCGTGTTACCTGGATCGCACTGTGTGTCCAAGCTAGGTGGTCAGAGGGTATTTACGCAACAGTTTGTAACCCACTTTTTTGGGACGGCCGTGCCGTCTGACCGGGGCCGGTGCGCACCGAGGTGTTTCTGCAGGCAAGTGGGATGTGCCCGCGGGGCCTGCTCTCAGAAAGTGCCGCTGGGCGAGCTGGCTACTCTGTACCCATGCCGGAGCCGCCGACACGACCGCCCGCGCAGCCACCCCAAGCGGTCACCATCATCAAGCTCGCCTGGTGCTGCCTGCTGGCGAGCGTGCTGACGGCCACCTTCATGTTCCCTTTGGTGGGGGGATTCGGCCTGATGTCCAACCGGGCCTCCGACGTGGTCGCCAATGGCTCGGCCGCCCTGGTCGACGGTGAGGTTCCGCAGGTCTCGACCATGGTCGACGCCAAGGGCAACACCATCGCGTGGCTGTATTCGCAGCGCCGCTTCGAGGTGCCGAGCGACCAGATCGCCAACACGATGAAGCTCGCCCTGGTCTCCATCGAGGACAAGCGCTTCGCCGAACACAACGGCGTCGACTGGCAGGGCACGCTGACCGGCCTGACCGGATATATGCGCGGCGACTCGGACACCCGCGGCGGTTCGACGGTCGAGCAGCAGTACGTGAAGAACTACCAGCTGCTGGTGATCGCCCAGACCGATGCCGAGCGTCGCGCCGCGATCGAGACCACACCGGCCCGCAAACTGCGTGAGATCCGGATGGCCCTCACGCTGGACAAGACCTTCACCAAGCCCGAGATCCTGACCCGCTATCTCAACCTGGTCTCGTTCGGCAACGGCGCGTTCGGCGTCCAGGACGCGGCACAGACCTATTTCGGGGTCAACGCCTCGGAGCTGAACTGGCAGCAGTCCGCCCTTTTGGCCGGCATGGTGCAGTCCACCAGCGCACTCAACCCCTACACCAACCCCGACGGTGCCCTGGCCCGGCGGAACCTGGTGCTGGACACCATGATCGACAACATCCCGCAGGAGGCCGACGCGCTGCGGGCCGCCAAGCAGCAGCCGCTGGGCATCCTGCCGCAGCCCAACGAGTTGCCCCGTGGCTGCATCGCGGCCGGTGACCGCGCATTCTTCTGCGATTACGCGCTGGAATACCTGGCCCGCGCCGGCCTGTCCAAGGAACAGGTGGCCAAGGGCGGTTATCTCATCAAGACCACGCTGGATCCAGACGTGCAGGGCTCGGTGAAGTCGGCGATCGACAGCATCGCCCGCCCGGACGCGCCGGGCACCGCCAGCGTGATGAGCGTCATCAAGCCGGGCAAAGAATCTCATCCGGTCCTGGCGATGGGCAGCAATCGCACCTACGGTCTGAACACCGACGCCGGTGAGACCATGCAGCCGCAGCCCTTCTCTCTCGTCGGCGACGGCGCCGGGTCAATCTTCAAGATTTTCACCACGGCCGCGGCCATGGACATGGGGATGGGCATCAACACCCAACTGGCGGTGCCTGGGTTCTTCCAGGCCAAGGGCCTGGGCAGCAGCGATACCCCGGGTTGTCCGAAGGAAACCTGGTGTGTGAAGAACGCCGGCGGTTACCGGGGTTCGATGAGTGTCACCGACGCCCTGGCCACCTCACCGAATACCGCATTCGCCAAGCTGATCTCGCAGATCGGCGTCCAGCGGTCGGTCGACATGGCGGTCAAGCTGGGGCTGCGGTCCTACGCGTTGCCCGGCACCGCCCGCGACTACGACCCCGACAGCAACGAGAGCCTGGCCGACTTCGTCAAGCGCCAGAACATCGGCTCGTTCACGCTGGGCCCCATCGAGGTCAACGCACTCGAGTTGTCGAACGTGGCCGCCACCTTGGCCTCCGGCGGCACCTGGTGCCCGCCCAACCCGATCGCCCAGGTGCTCGACCGCCGCGGTCAGGAGGTGTCGGTGACCACCGAGACCTGCGATCAGGCGGTTCCCGAGGGTCTGGCCAACACGCTGGCCAATGCGATGAGCAAGGACGACCAGGCCGGCGGCACCGCCTCCGGCTCGGCCGGTTCAGTGGGCTGGGACCTCCCGATGTCGGGCAAGACCGGCACCACCGAGGCGCACCGCTCGTCGGGCTTCCTGG
Source organism: Mycobacterium sp. DL440 (assembly GCF_011745145.1). Taxonomy (NCBI): domain Bacteria; kingdom Bacillati; phylum Actinomycetota; class Actinomycetes; order Mycobacteriales; family Mycobacteriaceae; genus Mycobacterium; species Mycobacterium sp. DL440. The sequence continues at coordinate 4,721,487 of NZ_CP050191.1, forward strand.
GCTTCACCAACCAGTACGCCGCGGCCAACTACATCTACGACGATTCCCCCAACCCTGGCGAGCTGTGCTCGTTTCCGCTGCGCCAGTGCGGGGACGGCAACCTGTTCGGCGGTAACGAGCCGGCCCGCACCTGGTTCACCGCGCTGAAGCCGATTGCCAACAACTTCGGTCCGGTCGCCCTGCCGCCGACGGATCCGCGCTACGTGGACGGTGGTCCTGGCTCCGTGGTGCCCACGGTGAACGGACTGGATGAGACGGCCGCCCGCCAGCGGCTCAAGGAGTCCGGATTCCAGGTGGCCGACGGCGCCGCCTCGGTCAACAGCAGCTCGCGCTACGGCACCGTGGTCGGCACCGCGCCCAGCGGGCAGACGATCCCGGGTTCCATCATCACGATCCAGATCAGCAACGGGATCCCGCCGGCTCCGCCGCCGCCCGAGTTCCCCTTCCCAATGCCGGGCGGCCCGCCGCCCGAGATCGGCCAGACGGTGGTCGAGATCCCGGGGCTGCCTCCGATCACCGTTCCGGTGCTCGGGCCTCCACCGCCCCCGTGAGGACCGGTTCGCAGTAGGCTTGCCGGCATGTCAGTAAAGAAGGCAGCTGCCGTCGCCGCCGGTTCGCTGGTCGCCGGGATCGGCTATGCGTCCGTGATCGAACGCAACGCGTTCGTGCTGCGGGAAGCCACCATGCCCGTACTGGCCCCGGGTTCTTCGCCCCTGCGGGTGCTGCACCTGTCCGATCTGCACATGCGTCCCAACCAGCGTCGCAAGCAGGCCTGGCTGCGTGACCTGGCCCGCCTTGAGCCCGACCTGGTGGTCAACACGGGTGACAACCTGGCCCACCCCAAAGCTGTGCCCGCGGTCGTGCAGTCACTGACCGATCTGCTGTCCGCCCCCGGGTTGTTCGTGTTCGGCAGCAACGACTACTTCGCGCCGCGGCTCAAGAACCCGCTGAACTACGTCACCAACCCGGAGCACCGCACGCACGGTGAGCCGCTGCCGTGGCAGGACCTGCGCGCGGCGTTCACCGAGCGGGGCTGGCTCGACATGACCCATCTCCGTCGCGACGTCGATGTGGCCGGGCTGCACATCTCGGTGGCCGGGGTCGACGATCCGCACCTCAAACGCGACCGCTACGACACCATCGCCGGCCGGGCCAACGGCGCGGCCAACCTCACGTTGGGGCTCACGCACTCCCCCGAACCGCGGGTGTTGGACCGCTTCGCAGCCGACGGGTATCAGCTGGTGCTGGCCGGGCACACCCACGGCGGGCAACTGTGCCTGCCGTTCTACGGGGCCATCGTGACCAACTGCGAGCTGGACCGGTCCCGGGCCAAGGGCGCCTCGAAGTGGGGGTCGCACATGCAGCTGCACGTGTCGGCGGGTATCGGCACATCGCCGTTCGCGCCGGTGCGGTTCTGCTGCCGTCCCGAAGCCACCCTGTTGACGCTCGTCGCGGCGCCGACCGGCGGCGGCCACGTCGGGACCAGGGCCGGGCAATCCAGCCCAGCCGTCTCGGCCCGGTGAGCCAACCGGGCTGCACCGCGGCACGCCCCCGGCCACGCCGGTGGGTCGACAATGCGGTGCGGCTGATCGAGGCCGATTCCAAACGCAGCGCCGACACCCATCTGCTGCGGTACCCGCTGCCTGCGGCCTGGAGCAGTGACGTCGACGTGCAGCTGTATCTCAAGGACGAGTCCACCCACATCACCGGCAGCCTCAAGCACCGGCTGGCCCGGTCCCTGTTCCTGTACGGGTTGTGCAACGGCTGGATCGGCGAGGACACCACGGTCATCGAGGCGTCCTCGGGGTCAACGGCGGTGTCCGAGGCCTACTTCGCGGCGCTGCTGGGGCTGCCCTTCATCGCGGTGGTACCCGCCTCGACCAGTGGCTCCAAGATCGCGTTGATCGAAGCCCAAGGCGGGCGTTGCCATTTCGTGGCCGAATCCTCGCAGGTGTATGCCGAGGCCCAACGGTTGGCCGAGGAGACCGGCGGGCACTATCTGGACCAGTTCACCAATGCCGAGCGGGCCACCGACTGGCGCGGCAACAACAACATCGCCGAGTCCATCTACGAGCAGATGCGTCTCGAACCACATCCGGTTCCGGAGTGGATCGTGGTGGGGGCCGGCACCGGCGGCACCAGTGCGACGATCGGCCGCTACATCCGCTACCGCAGGCACGCCACGCAGTTGTGTGTCGTCGACCCGGAGAATTCGGCGTTCTTCCCCGGCTACGCGCAGGGTAGCGATGACGTCGTCACGGGCGCGTCCTCACGCATCGAAGGCATCGGCCGGCCGCGGGTGGAGCCGTCGTTCCTGCCCGGCGTGGTCGACCGGATGATTGCCGTCCCCGACTGCGGGTCAGTGGCCGCGGCACATCACGCAGGCCTGGTCCTGGGCCGTCGGGTCGGGCCCTCGACCGGTACCAATCTGTGGGGCGCGTTCGGTCTGCTGGCCGAGATGATCGCGCACGGCCGCAGCGGGTCGGTGGTGACCCTGCTGGCCGACAGCGGTGACCGCTACGCGGATACCTACTTCGATGCGGACTGGCTCAGCGCCCAGGGGCTGGACACCTCGGAGTCCGCGGCGGTGCTCTCGGAGTTCGAGCGCTCGGGCAGCTGGTCCTGATCCGTCTCGGCCGTCAGGAACAGCCAAAACGCTGCCAGCGCGAAGAACCCCAGGTAGACGGTGGCGCCCAGGACGGTCATGATTTCTCCAGTCGATTCCGGTGATGTCATCGTGTAGAACACCACCGACACGCTCATTCCTTCCCGACGCCCGTTTGCTCACCTCTGCTCGCCGCTTTCTTCACCTGGGCTGCGATCCGCGACGATTGAGCACGAGCCACAGGTAGAAAACGACGCAGATCCATGCGCTGCAGGCGCCGAGATGGCCGTTTGGCTTTCGAGGTACCCGGTGCGATAGGCTGTCGGAGCTTCATACGGGGTGTGGCGCAGCTTGGTAGCGTGCTTCGTTCGGGACGAAGAGGTCGTGGGTTCGAATCCCGCCACCCCGACAATGCAAGCAAGGCCCAGACCAGAGAAATCCGGTCTGGGCCTTGCTTTTTGCATGGTCAGATGCCTTCACTCATGCGGATGGCCTTTCTTACCGTGGCCCTTCCCATTCCCATTCCCATTCCCATTGCCGTGACCGTTCCAGTTGCCCCAGTCCCCTTGGTCAGCGGGCAGCGTCGGCGTGAAGGTCGGGATGCTCGTCACGGCAGGCACCGTCGGCTCGACAGAGGTGGTCACCGGCGTCACGGCCGGCGCGCGCTGCGGTGGCGGGTCGGCGATCAGCAGGAGGCCCCCGAGGATGACGGCTGCCACCACGGCCAGGCCCGCGAGCATCACCCGCACCCGCGACCGCCGGGGCGGCACCGGGGCAGGCAGCATCAGGGTCGCGGGAGGAGCCGGCGGGGCTGTGCGCAATGCCGCCCGCATCGCGGCGGCGTCGGCGAAGCGGTAGGCCGGGTCCCGCGCCATCGCACGCTCCAGCGCCTGAACCAGAGTGGGTTCCACATCGGGGCGCAGCACGCCGATTGGCATCGGGGCTTCGTCGACGACCGCGCGCATGGTGGCGATCGGATGGTCCCGCGCGAAGGGCCGGCGTCCGGTCAATGCCTCGTAGCCGAGCACACCGACGGAGTACAGATCGTCCGAGGCGGACGCCGGTTGCCCGGTAATCCGTTGTGGGCTCAGGTAATCCGGTGTGCCAAACACTGTTCCGGCGTGGGTGTGGGCGGTTCCGGCGGTCTTGGCGATACCGAAGTCAGCGAGCTTGGCGGTGCCGGACGTGGTGATGAGAACGTTGCCGGGCTTGATGTCGCGGTGCAGGATGCCTGCACCGTGGGCGGCCGTCAGCGCGCCGAGGAGGTCGGCCAGCACCCAGCGCACGCGGTCGGCCGAAAGTGGTCCGGCCGCGATCTCCTCGCCCAGAGTGGGCCCGGGCAGCCGTTCCATCACGATGTACGGCGTCCCGTGGTCTTCACCGCTGTCGTGAACCGCGACGATGTTGGGGTGGTTGAGTGCGGCAGCCGCCCGCGCTTCGTCCTCGAATCGGCGACGCGTGAACTCGTCGGCGGCCAGGGCCGGATAGAGCAGTTTGATCGCGACCGGACGCGACAGCCTGGTATCCCAGCCGTCGCGCACCTCGGCCATGCCGCCGCGGCCGAGCACGCCGCGTAGCTCGTAGCGGCCGGCGAGCGCCGCGGTCATAGGTCCCCCTCCGGTATGCGCGTGTATCCGAGTATCCCGCAGCGCCGCTCTGCGGCATGCTGGCACCATGCCCCGGTTCACGCTGGAATCCGCCGACGCCGACTTCTTCACCACGGCGCCGCACATCTTCACCTATCAGAAGCGGTTCGCCGCGCCGCCGGAAAAGGTGTGGGAGTCGCTGGTCTCCGATGAGTCCCTGGCCGCCTGGGGGCCGTCGGTCAAGGAGGTGAACTGGTTGACGCCGCGGCCGTTCGGGGTCGGCTCGTCCCGTGAGGTGACGCTGGCACCCGGTGTGGTCCGGGTGCACGAGACGTTCTTCCGGTGGGAGGAGGGGCGGCGGTACTCCTTCACCGTCGATCACGCCAGCATTCCGTCGCTGCGCCGGTTCGCCGAGGACTACCTGGTCGAACCCGCGGGTAACGGGCAGACGCAGTTCACCTGGATCGTCGCGATCGAAGCGAAGCCGTTGTTCGCGATCCCCTTCAAGGGGCTGGCGCCGGTGGTCAAGGCCGCGTTCGGACGCCTGGCCTCCGATGGCCAGCGCTATTTCGCCAAGCAGGGGTGAGCGCGGTCCCAACCAAGCAGTTGATAGCCTCGGCCGATGGCCGCGCTGAGCTGGATCGCCCAACTGTTGCAGTTCGATCGCCACGGCGATGACTTCTGCATTCGTGAGCCCCGCCGAGGTGCGGTCGAGCGGTTGTTCGGCGGCCTGATCGCGGCTCAGTCGCTGGCGGCGGCCGGCGCCACGATCGACGACGGCAAACTCCCGCAATCGCTACACGCCTACTTCGTCCGCGGCGGCCGCTACGACGCCGACGTCGAGTTCCACGTCGACCGCAGCCGCGACGGACGCGCGTTCGCCACCCGCCATGTCACCGCCAGCCAGGGCGGCGCGGTGATCCTGGAGATGATCGCGTCGTTCCACCACGCCGAACCGGGTCTCGACTGGTTCCCCGAAGCGCCGCCGGTGCTGGAGCTCGACGCAGCGGTCCCCAAGGCCGAGGTGCTGGATTTCGGGGACAAGTTCGAACTGCGCACCACCCACGACGACGCCTCGGAGTTCGCGATCCCGCCGTTCTGGGTCAGGGCCAGCACGCCGATCGAGGACGATCCGCTGATCCGCGCCTGCACGCTGACATTCATGTCCGATCTCGGTCCGGTGCCCTCGGCGCTGCCGCCGGATGTCCGGCTGCGGTCTGATCTCGGCTTCGCGGCCAGCCTGGACCACTCCATCTGGTTCCACCGCCCGTTCCACCCGGAGCGGTGGCATCGCTACGAGATCCAGCCGGCCAACCACAACGACTCGCGGGGTCTGGCGGTCGGTTCCCTCTACGACGCCGACGCCACGCTGATCGCCAGCGTCACCCAGGAAGCGCTCTGGCGCATCTAGCCCGGCGCGTTTGCAATGCCCCCTCGGCGGGCAGTCGGTGGGCATGAAGATCTCCGATGTCGCATCCTGGCCGGTCGAGCTGGGTGCGGCGGTACGCCACCGGCGGCTGTTCCACCCGAGCGGCGTGCTCGCGCGCGGCAGCCTTGAGCGGACCGCACCCGCCGGCCGGGGCCTGCCCCTCTACTCGTGCGAGGTCGTCGGAAGATTGTCGAAGGGCATCGGCACACCGGATTCGGTGCCCGACATCGCCGGCCTGGCCTGGCGGATGCCACCGCAACTGTCCGGTACACCGTGGGACGTGCTGTTGGCCTCCACGCTGGCGGGCAATCGATTTGTGTTGTGGCCGGCCAATTCCTGGGCCGGGATCACGTTCTCCAGCGTGATGCCGCTGCGATTCGACGGCGCGCTGTGGTGGCTGCGCGTCCGGCTCAGCACTGAGTTCGACGGTGCGGGACTGTGCTTGGACAGTGTGAACCGGCAGTTGGAATGTGGTGGGGTTCAATTCGACGTCGAACAATCCCCTGCTGCCGGTGAGTTCGAACCGGTTGCCCGGCTGTCGCTACGCGAGAAGCTGCCGCACAGCCGCGACGTCTCGTTCGACCCCGCGCTGCACACCGCCGACGGGGTCCGCCTGACGCCCGATTGGTTGGCCGACGTCCGACGCGTCGCGTACCGGCGCAGCCGGATCGGACGCGATGCCGAGTAACGCTCAGTCCGGCGGTTCCTGGCTGGTGCTCTCGGTGGTGTCGACGTCCGGGGTGTCCTCCGGAACCTTCTTGGCCCGGTCGGGCTGGTCTGCCGCATCACGCCTGCCACCGTGCTCGTCGTCGCGATGCTGTTCGTCGTAGATCCCCTTACCGGTTGGCATGCACTTGAGGTACCCGACGCCGACCGCCTCAAACTCCCTGGAGGGCCCTACAGTCGCGCCTTGACCGCCGCTGACAACCGCGCACCGTCGGCCTTGCCCGCGGCAATGGCCGTGGCAGCCTTCATCACCTGGCCCATCTGACGCATACCGGGCCGTTCCCCGATCTGCTCGGCGACCTGTGCGATGGCGGTGTCGGCGACGTCGGCCAACTCGGCGTCGGTCAGCGGGGTGGGCAGGTACTCGTCGATGATCCGGGCCTCGGCGTGCTCGTTGGCTGCCAATTCACCCCGGCCGTTCTGGGTGTAGATCTCGGCCGCCTCGCCGCGTTTCTTGGATTCCCGGGCCAGCACCGCGATCACCTCGGCGTCGGACAGTTCCCGGGCTTGTTTACCCGAGACCTCTTCGCTCTGGATCGCGGCCAGCACCATGCGCAGGGTGGCGGTGCGCAGTTTGTCCTGCGACTTCATCGCGCCGGTCAGATCCGCGCGCAGCTTGTCCTTGAGGTCGGCCATAGCGTCAACCTAGCTGCGATCAGTTCTCGCCCGCCACGAATTTCGCATCGACCGACACCGAGACCTCGATATCGGCGGGGGCGAAATCCAGTTCAGGTGCCCCACCGCCTGGGGACATGGCCATCGCGCGCATCATCCGCGGGGACGACGAATCCTCGGGCGAGCGGCTCAACATCCCGGCGTCGCCGATCGCCACCGGCCGCACCCGACCGAGGGCCAGGGCATCGGAGTAGCGCTGGGCCCGGGTGACGGCATCCTGCACGGCGCGGGTGTGTACCTGGGCGACGAGCTCATCGCGATGCTCGGTGGTCAGGGCCCATTCGATCCGCGACAACGAAAATCCGCCGGTTTCGGTGACATGGCGGCCGACCCATCGCGACAGCGCGGTGAAATCGCTGAACTTGACCTGGATGTCGACGCTGGCATGGTGCACCAGCGGCAATTGCTTGCCCTCGTTGTTCCAGGGCCGGTTGGCCCAGGTGCGCACCTGGCCGGTGGACCACCACGTGACCGGGCCGGAATCGGGCTGGTGCAGCGGGGTGATCGTGGATTTCACGGTGTCCAGATCACGGACCACCCGCTCGTACTCCGGTTCGATCGCCGGGCCCTCGTAGCCGAGCGTCGCATGGACCGTCGCACGTTCGGGCGGCTGAAAAGCGGAAAAAGACCCACGCACGATGATCTCGATCGGCATGGGGTCCACCGTAGTTGCTGACGGGAACTACGGTGAATGGATGACGAGCGGTCGGCTGTATATGGGGAGTGTCATCCCGCTTCGCCCGTTGAGCCTGACCGACATCTTCAACGGCGCCGTCGCCTACGTGCGCACCAATCCGAAAGCGACGCTGGGTCTGGCCACCGTGGTCGTTCTGGCGTCGCAGATCATCACGCTCGCACTGCAAGTCGGGCCGCTGTCGGCCCTCGGCGAATTCGACTCGACGGTGCAGGGTGAGGCACCGTCGCCCGGGACTCTCGCGGTGTTCGCCACCGGCGCGTTCGTCGGCATCGTCGTCACGACGCTTGCCTCGCTACTGCTCAGCGGCATGCTCACGGTGGTGATCGGGCGCTCGGTGTTCGGGGGGACCATCACCGTCGGCGAGGCCTGGCGGCGGGTGCGCGGTCGGTTACCGGCTCTGATCGGGTTGACGGTGCTGCAGGCCCTGGCCCTGGTCGTCGCCGCCGGGGGCGTCGCGGTCATGATTGCCGGTGCGGGCGCGATCGGCGGCGGGCTGGCGGCGTTCGCTGTCGGGGCGCCTCTGGTGCTGCTCGCGCTGGTCGGTGTGCTCTATGCGTCGACGGTTCTGCTGTTCGCCCCCGCGGTGATCGTGCTGGAACAGCGCGGCATCGTCGATGCGGTCAAACGGTCATTTACGTTGGTGAACAAGGACTTCTGGCGCGTCTTCGGCATCTGGGTGCTGGCCACGATCGTGGCCTCGGTGATCGCCTGGGGTGTGGGCGCGCCGTTCAACGTGGCCGGGCAGATCATGTCGATGGTCGCCGAGGGTCCCACGGTGCCGGCGCTGATCCTCAGTGCCGTCGGCGCCGCGATCGGGCAGATCGTCACCGCACCGTTCAGCGCGGGTGTGGTGGTCCTGCTCTACGCCGACCGGCGGTTCCGCGCCGAGGCGTTCGACCTGATGTTGCAGACGGGTGCGGGTGCACCGGTGGAAGCTGCCGACCAACTATGGCTGCAGCGGTACCTCTGAGGTGACAAACATCGACATCGACCGTGACGCCGCGCACGACGCCGCGCAGAACGAGCTGACCAAGCCGATCTATCCGCGGGCGTCACCGACCGATCAGATCGGTGAGTGGCTCAAGGATCTGCTGTACCGGATCACCGCCGCAGGCTCCACGATCCCCGGTGGATGGTTCACCATCTCAGTGCTGGCCATCCTGCTCGTGGTGGCCGTCGTAGTGGCGGTGCGGATCGCACGGCGCACCATGCGTACTGCGCGCAGTGCGGACCACGCCCTGTTCGGCAGCGAGGAGCTCAGCGCCGCACAGCACCGCTCGATCGCCGAAAAATTTGCCGCACAAGGTGATTGGTCGTCCGCGATTCGCCACCGGGTCCGCGCACTGGCCCGCCACCTTGAAGAAGCCGGGGTTCTCGACGCGGTCCCGGGCCGTACTGCCACCGAACTCGCCCGCGACGCCGCGACAGCCCTACCGGGCCTGTCGGCCGGATTATTCAGTGCGGCAACCACCTTCAACGACGTCACCTACGGAGAGCAACCGGGTACCGAAACGGCCTACCGGCAGATCGCGGCCCTCGACGAGGCTCGGGCACGATGAGTGCCGAATCGGTCAAACAACGCTTCCGTACGGCGCGCTGGGTGCTGCTGACGTTCGCTGTCATCGTCGCGGTGGCCGTGGTGACGGTGTATCTGACCGCACCGCGACCGGGCGGCGCGATGGATCCCGAGTCGACGTCGCCGGAGGGGACGCACGCGTTGGTCAGTTTGTTGCGGGATCACGGTGTCGAGGTGATCACTGCGGCCGATGTCGACGAGGTGCGACGGGCCGCCCGGCCCGGCACCCTGCTGGTGGTGGCGCAGACGATGTTTCTGTCCAGCGACAAGACCGTTGACCGGCTGACCGACATCCCGGGCGACCTGCTGCTGATCGCGCCGTCCGGGCTCACCCGGCAGAAGCTGGCCCCGCAGATCCGGCTCGACAAGCCGACGGAGTTCGGCGGCGGCGAGCCGGATTGTGAACTGCCCGAGGCCAACCGGGCCGGAACGACGCAGCTGGGCACCACTGATACCTACACCGCGGCCGACGGTACAGCGCTGACGTCGTGCTACGACGGCGCGGTGGTCCGCTACCACGACGGGCAGCGCACCGTCACGGTGGTCGGCACCGGCTCCTTCATGACGAACTCGCGCCTGCTCAAAGAGGGCAACGCGGCATTGGCGATGAATCTGTCCGGGGCCGCGCCACGGATCATCTGGTATGCGCCACAGCATTTCGAGGCCGAGTCGACCGGAGGCGGCACCCTGTCGGATCTGATGCCGCCGCAGGTCCGGTGGATCGTCCTGCAGCTGTGTCTGGTGGTCGCACTGCTGGCGGTGGCGCAGGCGCGACGTCTCGGCCCGCTGGTCGCCGAATCCCTGCCGGTGGTGGTCCGCGCCTCGGAGACCGTCGAGGGACGTGGACGGTTGTACCGCTCCCGCCGCGCGCGTGACCGCGCAGCCGACGCGTTACGCACCGCGGCGTTGGGCCGCCTGTTGCCGAGGCTCGGCCTGACCTCCGCCGCGGCACCGCAGGCCGTCGCTGCCGCCGTCGCCGCGCGCTGCGGCGCCGCCTCCAACACGGCCGGCCACATCCTGTTCGGCCCACCGCCTGCGACTGACGCTGAACTCGTCCATCTCGCACAACAACTCGACGACATCGAAAGGCAGGTCGCGCAGTCGTGACTCAGCCCCACCCAGAGAATGCCGGCTCCGATTCGGCCCGTGAAGCCCTGATGGCCCTGCGCAATGAGATCGCCAAGGTGGTGGTCGGTCAGGATGCGGTGATCAGTGGACTGGTGGTCGCGCTGCTGTGCCGCGGGCACGTGCTGCTGGAGGGGGTGCCCGGGGTGGCCAAGACCCTGCTGGTGCGCACCCTGGCGGCGGCCCTTCAGTTGGAGTTCAAGCGCGTGCAGTTCACGCCGGACCTGATGCCCGGCGACGTCACCGGCTCCCTGGTGTACGACGCGCGCACGGCCGAGTTCGAGTTCCGCGCCGGCCCGGTGTTCACCAACCTGCTGCTGGCCGATGAGATCAACCGGACGCCACCGAAAACCCAGGCGGCACTTCTGGAGGCGATGGAGGAGCGCCAGGTCAGCGTCGACGGCACACCCCGGCCGCTGCCTGACCCGTTCATCGTGGCAGCCACCCAGAACCCGATCGAATACGAGGGCACGTATCAGCTGCCCGAGGCCCAGCTGGACCGCTTCCTGCTGAAGCTCACCGTGCCGTTGCCGCCGCGGGATCAGGAGATCGCGATCCTGAGCCGGCACGCGAAGGGCTTCGATCCGCGTGACCTGTCGGCCGTGCGGCCGGTGGCTGGGGCCGCCGAGCTGGCGGCCGGGCGCGAGGCGGTGCGCCAGGTGTTGGCCGGTGACGAGGTGCTGGGCTACATCGTCGACATCGTCGGGGCCACCCGGCGTTCCCCGTCGCTGCAACTCGGCGTGTCACCGCGCGGTGCGACTGCCCTGCTGGCCACGGCACGGTCCTGGGCCTGGCTGTCCGGCCGCAACTACGTCACCCCTGACGACGTCAAGGCGATGGCCAGGTCCACGCTGCGTCACCGGGTAGCGCTGCGTCCGGAGGCCGAACTCGAAGGCGCCACCCCCGACGGAGTGCTGGACGGCATCCTGGCCGCGGTCCCGGTGCCGCGCTGATGGTTCTCACCGGCCGCGCGGGTCTGGTGGCACTGGTGTGCGTGCTGCCGATCGCGTTGGCCCCATGGCCGGCAACGGCTTTCGCTGCGCTGGCGGTGCTGTTGGCCGTGGCCGTGGTAGTCGATGTCGCGCTCGCCGGCCGCATCGGCGGGTTGCAGATCGTCCGCGGCGGCGAGTCGACCACCCGCCTGGGCCAGACCGTCGACGCCGCGCTCACCGTGACCAATACCGGACGACGCCGAGTGCGTGGCGCGGTTCGCGATGCCTGGCCGCCGAGCGCATCGGCACAGCCGCGCAAACACCGGGTGAATATCGCTGTGGGACAAAAGATTTCCCTGACCACCCGGTTACACCCGGTGCGCCGCGGCGATCAGCACTGCGAGCTGGTCACGGTGCGTTCGATCGGGCCGCTTGGGCTGGCCGGACGCCAACGCTCGCAGCAACTGCCCGGCCAGGTGCGGGTCCTGCCGCCGTTCCTGTCCCGCAAGCACCTGCCGTCTCGGCTGGCCAGGCTGCGGCAGTTGGACGGTGCGATCCCGGTGCTGATCCGCGGTCAGGGCACCGAGTTCGACTCGCTGCGTGAATATGTCGTCGGCGACGACGTTCGCTCGATCGACTGGCGCGCCACGGCCCGGCGGGCCGATGTGGTGGTGCGTACCTGGCGCCCGGAGCGCGACCGGCGGGTGGTGATCGTGCTCGACACCGGACGCACATCCGCGGGGCGGGTCGGGGTGGATCCGACCGCGCTGGATCCAGGCGGGTGGCCGCGGCTGGACTGGTCGATGGACGCGGCACTGCTGCTGGCGGCGCTGGCGGCCCGCGCCGGCGATCACGTCGACTTCCTGGCCATCGACCGGGTGACGCGCGCCGGGGTGTGGGGTGCCTCGCGAACCGAACTGCTGGCCGCGCTGGTCGCGGCGATGGCACCGTTACAGCCTGCGCTGGTGGAATCCGATGCGACCGCGATGGTTTCGGCGGTCGCGCGCCGGGTGCGGGGCCGGGCGCTGGTGGTGCTGCTGACCGATCTGAACGCCTCGGCGCTCGACGAGGGGTTGATGACGGTGCTGCCGCTACTGTCCGCGCGCCATCAGGTCCTGCTGGCCGCCGTGTCCGATCCGCGGGTGGACCAGTTGGCGGCGGGCCGTTCCGATGCCGCGCAGATCTACGACGCCGCGGCTGCCGAACGGGCCCGCAACGACCGCCGAGCCATCGCGTCGCGGCTGCGCGGGCACGGCGTCGATGTGGTCGATGCCCGGCCCGAGGATCTGGCGCCGGCCCTGGCCGACCACTACCTGGCGATGAAGGCGGCCGGAAAGCTCTAGTTTCCTTGCGCGAGCAGACATAAAACTGCCCAATTTGCCCCGAAAACGGGCGGTTTTGCGTCTGCTCGCGCAAGGGAATCAGCCCGTCGGCACCACGTCGGGGGCATCCTCGAGGTCGCCACTCTCCCCGGCCCGTACGGCCTTGCGCCCGAAGTGGAACACATAACCCAGGAAGGCAAGTTCGGCGGCCACGCCGATGCCGATCCGCATCCAGGTGGGTAACGGCGACGGGGTCACCAGGGCCTCGATCAGACCGGATATCAGCAGGACGACGGCAAGCCCGATCGCGGCCGCCACCACCGCCCGGCCCTGTTCGGCGAGCGCCTGTGCCCGGGGTCGGTCACCGGGCGCGATAACCGTCCAGCCGAGCCGCATCCCCACTGCGGCGGCCAGGAACACGGCGGTCATCTCCAGCAGTCCGTGCGGGGTGATCAGCCCCAGGAACAGATCGCCTTTGCCCGCGCTGAACATCAGTCCGGCGATCACGCCGAGGTTGGCCGCGTTCTGGAACAGGATGTACGGGATGGGCAGACCGAGCAGGATCGCGAAGGCGATGCACTGCGCGGCCACCCACGAGTTGTTGACCCACACCTGCAGGGCAAATGAAGCGGCGGGGTGCTCGCTGTAGTACGACGCGAAGTCATGGTTGACCAATTCGTCGACCTCGCTGGGGGTTCCGATGGCCGCGTGCACATCCGGGTTGCCCGACACCCACAGCGCCAGGGCCACGGTCACGATGAAGAACGCCACTGCGGATCCCAGCCACCAGCGCCAGGACCGGTAGGCCACCACCGGGAAGGACACGGTCCAGAACCGGACGAACTCGCGCCAGAGCGGGGCGTGCGCACCAGTCACCGCGGCACGGGCCCGGGCCACCAGCCCGGACAGCCGCCCCACCAGAACCGAATCCTGCGAGGCCGATCGCACCATCGACAGGTGCGTGGAGACCCGCTGATAGAGGTCGACGAGCTCATCTACCTCGGCGCCGGTCAACCGTCGGCGTCGTTTTACCAACTGCTCCAACCGGTCCCAGGTGGGGCGATGGGCCACGACGAACGCATCGACATCCACGTGGCAAAGCGTAGTCGGTAGCGTGTGTCGTTATGGTTGGGCAGCCCGCACCGGTGGTGACCGGGGACGCCGTCGTCCTCGACGTGGCGATCGCCCAGTTGCCGGTGCGCACGCTGGCCGCATTGATCGACATTCTGGTGATCGCCGTCGGCTACGTGGCGGGGCTCGTGTTGTGGTCGATCACGCTGAGCCAGCTCGACGAGGCGCTGTCGGCGGCGATCCTGATCATCTTCACGGTGCTGACCCTGGTGGGTTATCCGGTGGTGATGGAGACCGCGACCCGTGGCCGGTCGCTGGGCAAGATGGCGTTGGGGCTACGGGTGGTGGCCGACGACGGCGGCCCGGAACGTTTCCGCCAGGCCCTGTTCCGCGGGCTGGCCGGGTTCATCGAGATCTGGATGCTCACCGGTGGGCCCGCGGTGATCTGCAGCCTGGTGTCGGCCAAGGGCAAACGCCTCGGCGACATCTTCGCCGGCACCGTGGTGATCAGCGAGCGTGGGCCCAGGCTGAACCCGCCGCCGGTCATGCCACCGGCGCTGGCCTGGTGGGCCGCCTCGCTGGAACTGTCCGGGCTCGGCCCCGAGCAGGCCGAACTGGCCAGGCAGTTCCTGTCCCGCTCGGCCCAACTCGATCCGCGGATACGCCATGAGATGCGGCACCGGATCTTCGCCGAGGTGGCCTCGCGTATCTCACCCCCGCCGCCGCCGGGCGCGCCGGTCGAGTACGTGCTGGCCGCGGTGCTCGCCGAGCGGCACCGTCGCGCACTGGCCCGGCTGATGCCGCAGACCCAACCGATGCCCTACCCCACGCAGTACCCGGCCTATCCGTCACCACCTCCGACCAGTGGGTTCACCCCGCCCAGCTAATGTGTGGGACATCACTGTCCCATTTTGGCTCGTTCGTGCTACATTTCGATTCATGACCAGTTCGGTATCGACGCACAGCGGGCCGCGTGAGCGCACCCGCAAGGCGATTCTCGATGCCGCGATGACGGTCCTGGCCGACAATGCGACGGCTTCGCTCAGCGATATCGCCACCGCCGCCGACGTCGGCCGCAGTACCGTCCACCGGTACTACGCGGAGCGCACCGATCTTCTGCGCGCCCTGGCCCGGCACGTCCACGAGCTCAGCAACGCCGAGATCGACCGCGCGGATCCGATGCACGGTCCCGCCGATGCGGCGCTGCGCCGAGTCGTGGAAAGCCAACTCGACCTGGGCCCGATCGTGCTGTTCGTCTACAGCGAGCCGACGATCCTGGCCGACCCTGAGTTGGCGGCCTATCTGGACACCGGCGACGAGGCGATCGTCGAGGTGCTCAACCGGGCCTCTGTCGACAGGCCCGAATATCCCCCAGGATGGGCCCGGCGGGTGTTCTGGGCGCTACTGCTGGCCGGCTATGAAGCCGCCAAGCAGGACGGCACCCCCCGCCATCAGATCGTCGACGCCATCATGACCAGCCTCACCGCGGGCACCATCCAATTCCCGCGCGGCTGAGCCCCTCTTCTTGAGTCCTTGGAGCCACGCCCCATGTCCACCCGCCTCGACGGCTCGCCGTCGGTGACACCGACGCCCAAACGCGCCTGGCTGGCACTCGCCGTGCTGGCCCTTCCGGTCATCCTGATCGCAGTCGACAACACTGTGCTGGCGTTCGCCCTGCCGGCGATCGCCGAGGATTTCCGGCCCGCGGCATCCACCCAGCTGTGGATCGTCGACGTCTACTCACTCGTGCTGGCCGCACTACTGGTCGCCATGGGCAGCCTCGGCGACCGGTTGGGCCGGCGCCGGATGCTGCTGATCGGCGCCACGGGTTTCGCGGTGGTGTCGGTGGCGGCCGCCTTCGCACCCAGCGCTCAGTACCTGGTGCTGGCCCGCGCAGTGCTGGGCGTTTTCGGCGCCATGTTGATGCCCTCGACGCTGTCGCTGATCCGCAACATTTTCACCGAGGCCTCCGCGCGCCGGCTGGCCATCGCGATCTGGGCGTCCTGCTTCACCGCTGGATCGACCCTCGGCCCGATTGTCGGCGGCGCGCTGCTACAGCATTTCCATTGGGGCTCGGTGTTTCTCGTGGCGGTGCCAATCCTGCTGCCGCTGCTGATCCTGGGCCCCAAGCTGGTACCGGAATCCCGTGACCCCAATCCGGGTCCGCTGGATCTGGCCAGCGTGGCGCTGTCCTTCACCGCCTTGCTGCCGATCGTGTGGGCGATCAAGACCGCCGCCCACGACGGGCTGTCAGTGCTGGTCGGACTGGCCTTTGTGGTGGGCGTCGCGTCGGGTGCGCTGTTCGTCCGTCGGCAGAAGCGAAGTGCCACCCCGATGCTCGACCTCGGGCTGTTCTCCTACGCACCCTTCAGCTCGTCGATCCTGGCGAACTTCCTGTCCATCGTGGGGTTGATCGGCTTCATCTTCTTCATCTCGCAGCACCTGCAGCTGGTGCTCGGGCTGTCCCCGTTGGCGGCCGGCCTGGTGACCCTGCCCGGCGCCCTGGTGTCGATGATCGCCGGCATCGCGGTGGTGCAGGCTGCCAAGCGGTTCTCGCCGCAGGCGTTGATGACCACCGGGTTGATCTTCGTCGCGCTCGGCTTCCTGATGATCCTGGCGTTCCGGCACGACCTGACGGTGGTGGCGATCATCGTGTCGTTCGTGGTGCTGGAGTTCGGCGTCGGGGTGTCGCAGACAGTGTCCAACGACACCATCGTCGCCTCGGTACCGGCCGCCAAAGCCGGTGCGGCGTCGGCAGTCTCGGAGACCGCCTACGAGTTGGGCGCCGTCGTGGGCACCGCGACGCTCGGCACCATCTTCACTGCGTTCTACCGCAACAACATTGCGCTACCGGTCGGGTTGAGCCCGACGCAGGCGGCCGATGCCGGTGAGAGCATCGGCGGCGCCACCTCGGTGGCCGCTGATCTTCCCGCCGAAATCGCGCAGCGCCTGCTGGATTCGGCGCGCCTGGCGTTCGACTCCGGCATCGCGCCGACGGCGATCATCGCGGCGACGCTGGCGCTGGCGGCGGCCGGGATCGTGGCGGCCGCGTTCCGCAGGCAGGCTCAGCGGTAACGCAGACCTATCAACAGCAGCACGGCGCCGATGAACCCCGATGCGGTGCGCACGTGGTTCCACGCGGTCCAGGTGGTGAAGTAGGCCTGCCATTCGGCGGCCGCATCGGCCAGGTCGATCTGGTCGAGGTGGTTGTTGAGCGGCACGTTGAACGCCATGGTGACCACCACGCCGAGGACGCCGAAGATCGCGCCGGCCAGCAGATACCAACTGCCCGGCCGGCCGATCTGCGCCACCGCGATCACGCCGACGATCACCGACAGCATCGCCGAGCCCAACAGGAACAGCAGGAACGGTGCGTTGGTGTTGGCTTCGGCGTTCATGCCGCGCATGGCGGTGACGGCGTCGACCGGGCCGGTGCGGTCGAGGCCGCGCATCACGAAAGTGGAGAACGCGTAGAAGATTCCACCGGCGGCGGCACTGCCGAGTGCTGCGGCTGCGGTGAGGACGACGACGGGGCTGATGCTCATGGCTTCAGTCAACGACGCCGAGGTGAGACGTTCCATCGCCAAGAATCCCGATTCCATACGCAATCGTCTCGCTCGCCCCGCACTGTCAAGATGGATCCGTGACGTTCGACGAGTTGGTGGCCGAGGCTGATGCGGCGCCGGTGGAGGGCTGGGACTTCTCGTGGTTGGAGGGCCGGGCCACCGAGGCCCGGCCCTCGTGGGGCTATCAGCGCTTGATGAGCCAGAGATTGACGACGGTGTCCTCGGCGCTGGACATCCAGACCGGCGGCGGTGAGGTTCTCGCCGGCACGGCGACGTTCCCACCGGCCATGGCGGCCACCGAATCCTGGCCACCCAACCTCGACCGCGCGACCCGGCTGCTGGGACCCCGCGGCGTCGTCGTGGTCGCCGATCCCGACGAGCCGCCGCTGCCGTTCGCCGACGCGGCATTCGATCTGGTGCTCAGCCGGCACCCGGCCACCGTGTGGTGGGACGAAATCGCCCGCGTGTTGACCCCGGGCGGTACCTACCTGGCCCAACACGTCGGCCCGGCAAGCGTTTTCGAGCTGACCGAGTTCTTTCTCGGGCCACAGCCAGAGGCTCGGAGGGCCCGTGACCCGGAAATCGAGTCCGCCGCCGCGCGGACCGCCGGCCTCGACATCGTCGACCTGCGTGCCGAGCGGCTGCGGGTGGAGTTCTTCGATGTCGGCGCGGTGGTGTACTTCCTGCGCAAGGTCATCTGGATCGTGCCCGGCTTCACGGTGGACACCTACCTCGACCGGCTCGCGGAGCTGCACCGGCAGATCCAGGCCGACGGTTCGTTCGTCGCGCACTCGTCGCGCCACCTGATCGAGGCGCGCAAGCCCGGTTGAGCGCTACTCTACGGTCGTGGACGCCCTGGTCGGACTGCTCGACGGCGTACGTGCCCGCGGCGCGTTCGTGTTGCGGCTGCGAATGGATCCGCCGTGGTCACTCGCCATCCGTGACGAGGCCCCGCTTGCCCTGATCTGCCAGACCCGTGGCGACGCGGTGATCGTCGGCGACGACAGTGGCACGTTTCGGCTCGGCCCGGGCGATGTGGCGCTCACCCGCGGCACCGAGAACTACGTATTCGCTGACAATCCGGCCACGCCGCCGAGCATCGTCATCAATCCCGGACAGCAATGCACCACGCTGTCCGGCGAGGATCTGCATTTCGAGATGTCGCTCGGGCTACGCAGCTGGGGCAACAGCACCACGGGTGCCGCGGAGTCGATCGTGTGCGCCTATGAAGGCCGCAGCGAGGTCAGTGCGCGCCTGCTCGACGCGCTGCCGGCGGTGTTGGTGCTGCGAGCGGACGAGTGGGACACCCCGCTGATCGATCTGCTGTCCGTCGAGGCCGGCCGCGACGGACCTGGGCAGGAGGCCTACCTCGACCGTCTCCTCGACCTCCTGCTGATCGGCGTGCTGCGCACCTGGTTCGACCGAGACGGCAATGCTCCGTCGTGGTGGCAGGCCGAACAGGGTCCCGTCGTCGGACCCGCCCTCAAGTTGATCTACAACAATCCGGCATATCCCTGGACCGTGGGCAATCTTGCTGCAGCGGTTGGATGTTCGCGTGCGGTGTTCGCCCGCAGGTTCACCGATCAGGTCGGCGAACCGCCGATCGCGTTCCTCACCGGCTGGCGCCTGGCGCTGGCGGCCGACCTGCTGCGCGGCAGCGAGGCCACGATCGCCGCCGTGGCCCGGCAGGTCGGCTACTCGACACCGTTCGCGTTGAGCAGCGCGTTCAAGCGGTCCTACGGGGTCAGCCCGAATGAACATCGGGCGCAGGCTGGTTGACCCGCGCCGCGAGCACCCCGGCGATCGAGGTGGTCGCGATGGTCACCAGCGCCCCGAGCATCAGCGCCGACGGATCCCCGGGGGCCAGCAGGTGCTGCTCGGTACCCAGGGTGGCGGCCGCGACCGGGACACCAAGCTGCGCCGCGGAGAACACCGCCAGCACCACGGGCTGGCCCAACAGCCGGCCGGCCAGATGGGCCAGCACCGATCCCAGACCCAGAACCATACCGAGCGCGATGAATTCGGGTTTGTCGGCGAGTTCGCGAACCTGCAGCGAGGCACCGAGCCACACGAAAAACAGTGGACCGAAGAAGCCCTCGGTGACCCCGAACAGTTGTCTGGCCAGCCGGCGCGGCTCGCCGATCGCCGACACCACCAGCCCAAGTGCGAACCCGGCCAGCATGATCGACACGTGCGTGGTGATGGCCAGCGCCGACAGACCGAACAACACGACCAGACTCAGCCGCAATTCCAGAGCGAACTTGTGGTCCTCGGAATAGCGGTGCAGTCGCTTGCGGAGCCCGCGGGCGTTCGCGGCGCGCAGCACGACGAACAGCACCACCGCGCAGCCGGCGATGGCCAGCGCTCCGAGTGCTGCCCGCGGCGCCCGCTGGATGTCGATCACCAAGGGCAGCAGCACAATCGATGCCGCATCGGCAATGGCGATCTGCGCGGTCACCGACAGCACGTTCGGCCCCTGCAGGCGCAGACTGTCGACGACCGGTAGCGCCAGCGCGGCCGACGACGACGCCATCACCACGGCGTACAGGGCCGCGTGTCCGGTGCCGAACACCCCGGCGGTCACCACGCCGAGCACCGCGGCTACCGCACCCACCAGCAGTGCGCGCAGCATCGCCTTCGGGATGTCCTTGCGCAGCGCGGTGTCGCGGACCGGCACGTGGGTGCCGACGACGAACATCACCAGGGCGAAGCCGATGTTGGCCAGCAGCGTGAAGGTGGGGTCGGAATGGTCGAGGACGCCGAATCCGGTTCTGCCGAATACGATCCCGACGATCAACTCGCCGATAACCACCGGGAGCCGCAGCCGTGGGACGGCGGCCAGTGCCGGTCCGGTCAGGCCGACGACGGCGACCAGGGCCAGCGTGTCGAACCCGAACCCGGCCACGTCAGCGCGTCATGCCTGCCACGACACCAGCTGACACGGTATCGGGGTGTTCTCATCGGTGACGTAGCTCGCGCACACCCGGTGATAGCCGTCGGCAATTTGTAGCGGCACGTTGCCGGCCACCTCGCCGCGCACCAACAGGATCGGTGACAGCGCCTTGCCCGAACTGATCTTGGACAGGTCCGCGCGGACATGTGCATTGGTTTCCGGCAGCAACGGCAGCCCGGCGGCCCGCAGGATGTCTTTTGCCTTGCGGTACACCACCTCCGCCTTCTTCAGCGCCGCCACCGTGTCCGTCACGGCGGAAGCCTGGGCGATCAGGCTGAGATAGTCGGCGGCGGCGTCATAGTCGTGCTCCTCGGGAGAATCGAGCCACTTCACGGCCATCCGCACACATTAGGCGCTGATCCAGTTCCCGTGGAACCCAATCCAGGCAGTTTGGCAACGTTGGTTGCGGTTGACCACGTTGGCAATGGCTGGTCAATCACGTTGGTCGCGTTGGTGGCAAACGGCGGTTTGTGAAGCTCCTGCGGACGCACTGCGGACTAGGCTTGCCAAAACGGCAATTTGAGTTGCGAGGATCAGACGACAAGCAGGGTGCACAGGACAAGCGCACCGGTTGCAGCAAGCTGAAAGGCACTCGAAGCGATCAGAAATTTGAACTTTATGTCCGTCCCCGATCGCAATCTGCGGATCACGCCGACATTGGAGTTCGACGTGATGTTCCTGGCGGCAACCTCGCTGACTTGCCAATGATCATCGATGAGCGACTGAAGATACTCAGGGCTGGGCACCGTGGATTTCCAGGGGAGCGCAGCGATTACGGCACATGCAGCAGCAAGGAGAAGTGAGCCGAGGGCGACGGCTAGAGCCCCGCGGGCGTGACCGGTGAGCACAAAATCTTTACCCACGAGCACAGCGAAAACTCCGAGAACGAGGGTCACTAAGCCTGTCGACGCGGTGAGGGCCCCGGCCGCTCGGCTGTTCACCGAGGCCCGTCTGTCGTACTCAGCCTTCAGTTCGGCTTCAACGAACGCGGCGTACTGCTTGCCCTGATCTGCCCAATTGGCCACCACGACCCGTCAACGGGTCTCGGTGTCTTTTGGTAGCCGGTGGTTGAACACCGTGTCGTACTCAGGCGGTGGACGATGCGGGGGCGGCTCGGGACCGGTGTCTGGAGCCGCCTCTTGCTGGCTAACGTCAGCCGATGGCTGGTTCGGATCGGTCATTACGCCCCCTGATTGTCCATCTCGGATGCTATCGCTCACTCGCGTGCAGAGTCTCAATTTGGTGCAGCCGCTTGAGCGCGTCCTACCATCAAGACCCATGGTTCGGAAACTCACGCCAGCGCATCAACGCAACGCAGTCTCGCAAGGAATCGCACTAGGACTGCGCGTGCTCAGACGATCCGAATTCGATCACCAAAAAACTCGAGTCGACCTCGCGTTCGAGCACGCATGGCGCGACTGGCCGGCCGAATACCGCGCCCACTTTTCCCAGGTCAACAGCGACTTAAGCAAAGGCAAGGACGCTTTCTGGGTGCTATCCGAAGCCACCAAGAAGAAGAAAGTAACCCCGCTCTATTGGGAGTGGACAGGTCCGAAGCTCGTCATCCACCAACGCAGCGATGATTGGGATAGCGACAACCCTGACGACCTCGAACACGCGATGCAGATGATCGGAACCGATGTACCACTGCACGGCTGGGTATCGCTGGCAACCGAGTTCCTGAGCCAGCTCGATCGATAGCCGCGTCCGGGGCGGGCGTCGGCACCCCTGCGCTACAAGCGGGGCCCAGACGGTTGTGAATGTGACCGACGATCCAGATCAAGGGGATTCAGTCAGATCCTTCGGGTGCGTCAATTACTCTCTTGCTCCGGGCGTCAAACGGCGGCGCCGCATTCGAGGGGGCCATGAACACGCAGACTCCAACACCACCGCCATGGTTTGAAGGCTTGCCGAAAGACGAACGCGGCTTCTACGTGCTCGCTGAAGCGGGCTGGGTCGACGGCCAGCCAATGTTCAGCAAGTTCGACATGGACCGGACGATCGCCCTCGCAATGCATCGAGCATGCGCGCTATGTGGGTATCCGATGCCGAAGGGCCACAACGTCTATCGAGGCTTCTCGCAAGGGGATGCCGCCGAGATTCGCATGAATCAGAGAGAGCATTCACACGATCTGGCTGGCCCACTCCACCTGTCCTGCGCCTTGTACTCGGCGATCGTCTGTCCTTTCCTCCGGGAGAAGACCGCCCGCATGGGGAAGGACAGCAAGATCAACCCAGGCGGGAAGCGGGGCAGCCTCGCCGCGGTCATGGGGTTCAGCGACTTCGGGCTGATGGTCTTACAGGTGCCCAACCCCGACCCCGAGGCGTTACCGCCCAATTTCATGACTGCGTATCTCGGCCTACAGGACGATATTCGCTACAGGGACGGGCAGGAGCTGCTGGAGCGGTACTACGCGGCCGTCGAGTCGGATCGGGAAATCATTGATATGTCGCAGCCACGGATGTTTTGGGGGCCGACAGATGCTGACTACAGAAAAAGGAAGCTCGCGATCAAGCGCATCGGCGAAGTCACGCGACGGACACCTGTCGGTATCCCGATGATCGTTGACAGTCCGGTTCCGTACATCACGTTCCCGCTCTGACCGGCAACACATGAAGGCCGGGATATCGGCGATTACAGGAAGAACGCTTCGCCGGTGGAGTTGTCGCCCGCGTAGGTGGCGCCGAGCAGCGCCAGGGTTCCTGCTACGACCTGGTGGATGGACACCGAGGAGTCGCGTCGGTCCCACCCCCACCCGCCTGGATGCGACGTCGTCACCGTGCAGCGGGCGCTCGGCCATGCCTCCGCTGTGGAGACTCTGGGCACGTACGGGCACCTGTGGCCCGACGCTTCCGACCGAACCAGGAAGGCCGCGGGTGAGCTGCTGACGGCGGCGCTCAGTCCTCCTGCGGACACACTGCGGACTAGGGCCTCAAAACTGCCTCTGACTAGGCGCCTATCCAGTTCCCGTGGAACCCGTAGGGCACGCGTTGCGGCAGTTTGATGGTGGCGACCGGCTTCCCGCCGAAGTCCGACGCATCCAGGATCACGAGATCGCTGCCGTCGCGCTCGGGGTTGTAAACGTAGCCCAGATACCAACCGTTGCTCTCGTCGGCCGGACCCGCGCCAGGAACGAACACGGCTTCCCCCGGTCCTCCGGATCCGAGTTCGTGCCGCACTCCGGCGCCGGTGGTCAGGTCGTAACGGATCCAGGCGTTGTCCGCGACGGACACCGAGTACCGGGCGGGCAGACCCGCCAGGCGGTCGTCGATGCGCGGGAACTCCACCCCGAGGTCATCGAGCCGACGTTCGCGTACCGTCCCGGCGCTCAGGTCGATCCGCCATTCCCACAGCACACCCTCGACGTCGAACCCGCCGTTGTCGCGCCACAGCTCGGGATAGCGAACCGCCTGCAGCACAATCGATTTACCCTCATCGTGGGCATTGACGACGTGGAACACGTAGCACGGGTCGATGTCGAACCACCGGATGGGCGCGTCGGGATCATCCCGGCGCAGCACGCCGAACCGGGCGCCGTAGTCATCGCTCCAGCGGTAGGGCATGTCGCTTTCGCCCTTGACCGCGATATCAAGGTCGAACACCACCGGTAGGTCCATGAACACAACGTGGTCCGCAGTCATCGCGAAGTCATGCATCATGGTGTGCGCCTTGACATCTACCGGCTGATTGATGGTCAGCTCACCACCGGCGTCGGCACGGTGATAGGTGACGTACGGCTCGAAGATGCTGCCGTAGGAGAAGAAGTGCAGCTCACCCGTCGTCGGACAGATCTTGGGGTGCGCGGTCATCGAGTCGACGAGCTTGCCGCCGAAGTCGTAGGCGCCCAAGGTTTCCAGGTCATTGGTGATCTCGTAGGGCAGTGAGGATTCCACCAGCGCCAGGGTCTTACCCGCATGGTTGACCACGTGGGTGTTGGCGACGGCTGAGCGCAGGTTGCGGGTGCCGTCCTTGTTGTACAGCGGGAAGTCCTTGATGAAGCTGTCGGTGCGCACCCAGCGGTTGCGGTACCACTTGGCCGCGCCGTTTTCGATGCGGATGCCGTGGATCATGCCGTCGCCGGTGAACCAGTGATCTCCGGCCTGGCGCGGGTTGGGTCCGTTGCGCAGATACCAGCCGTGGAGTTCGGCCGGGATGGCGCCTTCGACGGGGAGGTCGTATTCGGTGAGTTCGTCGGCGACGGGGGCGTAGTTGCCGCGCCGGAAGAAGTCGGTTTCGCCGATGGGCAGGGCTGAAGTCATGCACCCCACGGTGACATTCCATAACTGACATGTCAATAGTGAAATGTAGACTCGCCGCATGAGTCTGCGCATCGCGGCACTTGGCCTGTTGGCACAGCACCCCGGCAGCGGGTACGACCTGCTCAAGCGGTTCGAGAAATCGATGGCGAACGTCTGGCCCGCCACCCAGAGCCAGCTTTATGGTGAGCTCAACAAGCTGGCAGACAGCGGCTTCATCGAGGTCTCGGCCATCGGCCCCCGCGGCCGCAAGGAGTACCGCGTGACCCCCGCCGGCCGCACCGAACTGGAGCGCTGGATCGCCAATCCGGCCGACGATCCGCCCGAGCGCAGCGCCGGACTACTGCGGGTGTTCCTGCTCGGCGAATTGCCCCGCGACCAGGCGCTCGACCATCTCACGACACTGGCCACCCAGGCCGAATCCGAGGTGGCGCGGCTCAAAGAACTGGAAGCATCCATTTCCTGGGCCGACACCGACGAGGACCGGTACGGGCACGCGGCCCTGGAGTACGGGCTGCGCTTCAACACCATGCAAGCCGAGTGGGCGCATTGGCTCAAAAAGACTATCGACAACCGATAGATCCCGATATATCGTTGACGCATCGGAAGCGCGTTCGGCGCTCCTCCACGACAACGAAGGACTCACTCCAATGACCAACCCATTCAATTCACCAAACGGCGGCTTCGGCTTCGTTCCTTTCGGCCGAGAAGAGGCACGCCTCATGTTCCACCAGGCGCGTGCCGCGCGCCGCGACCTGCGCGAGCAGATGCGCGCCCAGGCCCACGCGGTACGCGAGCAAGGCGCCGATGCCACCTGTCAGACCGGTTTCGGTGGCCCAGGCTTCGGACCCGGTTTCGACCCGCGCGGCGGCGTCGGCTTCGGATTCGGCAATCTGGGCGGACCTTTCGGCGGGCATCGTGGCCGCGGCGGACGACGCGGCCGGCGCGGTGACGTCCGCGCGGCCATCCTCACCCTGCTGGCCGAACGGCCCATGCACGGTTACGAGATGACGCAGGAGATCGCCGCCCGCAGCAACAACCTGTGGAAGCCCAGCCCCGGCTCGGTGTACCCGACGCTGCAACTGCTGGTCGATGAGGGACTGATCGTCCCGGCCGAATCCGACGGCAGCAAGAAGACCTTTGAACTGACCGAAGAGGGCCGGCAGGCCGCGGCCCGGATCGAAACCCCGCCGTGGGCTCAGATCGCTGACGATGTCGATCCCGGCGCAGCCAACCTGCACGCGGCCGCCAGCCAACTGATGGCCGCCGTCGGTCAGTCGAGCTTCACCGCCAGCGAGGACCAGCGGCAACGCATCCTCGACGCCGTCAACACCGCCCGCCGTGAGATCTACCAGATCCTCGGCGAGGAGTAGGAGCCCGTAGGCTGCCCTCGTGAGCAGCCTCTTCACGATCATCGCGCCGGCCGTCGTCGCAGTCCTGACCGCGGCCGGCGCGGTCATCGGACTCCAATTCCGTGACGTCGACGCCTACGAGCGCCGGCGCGGTATCTGGCAGTGGCTTCTGGTCCTGCTCGCCGCCGCCGCGACGATGGGAGCGGTCGGCTCGGCATCCGGTGTCGGCGCCGGGGACCTGCGCGAAGCCATCATCATGGCGGTGGTTGGCGTGGCTGCCGTCATCGTCGCCCATGTGATGTGGCGGCGACGCGTCCCCGATGCCGAGCCCCGCAACATTGCGATCGCGACGGCCGCCGCCGCGTGCGCGGTCCTGGTGATCGTGGGGGTCACCGCACTGACGTACACGGGGAACAAGGGCTGCCGGCAGGCCCAGCTACTGGTGGACTACACCCGCGCGAGCTCGGGCGCGATCATGCCTGCGTTCGACACCAATCAGGGACCGACGGTGGGCGACTACGAGAACTGGTCGAAACTGATCCGCGAGGCGGCCGACCAGGTGACCGACGGCGAGATGGCGCCGCGCGCCCAGCGAATGGGCGAGCTCGCCGGGCAGATCACCGACGCTGTCCGCAATAAGGACAAGGCCACGCACGCAATTCTCGGCGCGCAGTATTCCGACGAGTTCAACGCGATCGTCGCCAAGTGTCAGCGGTAGTAGGTCAGTCGATCTCGACCCAGTCCAGGGTGCGCGAAACGGCTTTGCGCCAACCGGCATAACCCCCGGAGCGCTGTTCGTCATCCCACTGTGGGCCCCAGCGCTGACCTTCCTGCCAGTTGGCCCGTAGATCGTCGAGGCTCTCCCAGAATCCCACTGCGAGCCCGGCCGCATACGCCGCGCCCAGCGCCGTGGTCTCGGCCACCACGGGTTTGACCACGTCGACACCCAACACATCGGCCTGGATCTGCATGCACAGCGCGTTGGCGGTGATACCGCCGTCGACCTTCAGAACCTCAAGATGCACACCGGAATCGGCTTCCATGGCCTCCACCACGTCGCGGCTCTGGTAGCAGATCGCCTCCAGCGTGGCCCGCGCCAGGTGGGCGTTGGTGTTGAAGCGGGACAGCCCGACGATGACGCCCCGGGCATCGGAGCGCCAGTACGGAGCGAACAACCCGGAGAACGCCGGCACGAAGTACACACCGCCGTTGTCGGCCACCTGCCGGGCCAGCGACTCGCTCTGCGCCGCGCCGCTGATGATGCCCAGCTGATCGCGCAGCCACTGCACCGCTGAGCCGGTCACGGCAATCGAACCCTCAAGTGCATAAACGGGTTTCGAGTCACCGAACTGGTAGCACACCGTGGTCAGCAGCCCGTTGTCCGATCGCACGATCTTCTCGCCGGTGTTGAGGAGCAGGAAATTGCCTGTGCCGTAGGTGTTCTTGGCCTCGCCGGGCTCCAGACACACCTGCCCCACCATGGCGGCCTGCTGGTCGCCCAGGATGCCGGTCACCGGCACCTCCCCGGCCAGCGGCCCGTTGTCGCGGGTGGTCCCGAATGCGGCCGGATACGACGATGGCTTGATCTCGGGCAGCATCTGCCGCGGAATCGAGAAGAACGACAAGAGTTCGTCGTCCCAGTCCAGCGTTTCCAGGTTCATCAGCATGGTGCGGCTGGCGTTGGTGACGTCGGTGACGTGCACTCCGCCGCGATAGCCACCGGTGAGGTTCCAGCTCACCCAGCTGTCGGCAGTGCCGAAGATCGCGTCGCCGTTCTCCGCGTCACGCCGGACTCCTTCGACGTTGTCCAGGATCCACTGGATCTTGCCGCCCGAGAAGTAGGTCGCGGGCGGCAGTCCGGCCTTACGGCGGATCACGTCGCCGCGGCCGTCCCGGTCCAGCGCCGCGGCGATGCGGTCGGTGCGGGTGTCCTGCCAGACGATGGCGTTGTGGTACGGCCGGCCGGTGTGGCGGTTCCAGACCAGCGTGGTCTCCCGCTGGTTGGTGATGCCTAGTGCGGCAAGGTCCCCGGCCACCAGGTTGGTCTTGTTCAGCGCGGTCATGATCGCCGCGGAGGTGCGTTCCCAGATCTCGACCGGATTGTGTTCGACCCACCCGGCCTTGGGCAGGATCTGCTGGTGCTCGAGCTGATGGCGACCCACCTCGGCGCCGGCGTGATCGAAGATCATGCATCGGGTGCTGGTGGTGCCCTGGTCGATGGCAGCGACAAAATCGGCCACTGTGTTCCTTTCCCGAGTCGCTTCGCTCCTGCCCGCCGAAACGTCCATCATGGCTTACATGGCTATCGACACCTCTGATATCGACCGGATGCCCCGGGGCGGGTTCCGCGCGTCGTGCCTGGACCGGTTGCTGGAAACGGATCGGGAGGAGTATCTGGACCGCGACGATGTGGACAGTTCGATCAAGGACCAGGTGATCGGCGCGCTGGACTGGACCGGCCGGCTCTTCAAGAACCATCAGCGGTTCGCCGCGATCGCGCTCGATCTGGTTGCCGACGTGCCCGATCCGCGAATCCTGGAATTGGGCGCCGGGCACGGCGGCGTGTCGCGTCAGCTACTGGCCGACCATCCGTCCGCGCATGTCACCGTCACGGACCTCGATCCGGAATCAGTGACCCGCATCGCCGCGACCGACCTCGGCAGCCATCCCCGCGCCCAAGTCCGCCAGATGGACGCCACCGAGATCGATGCCGCCGACGGCAGTTACGACCTCGTCCTGTTCGCCTTGTCGTTCCACCATCTGCGCCCGGCGCAGGCTGCGCAGGTGTTCGCCGAGGGCACCCGGGTTGCCGAAACGCTGCTGATCATCGACCTCCCGCGGCCGCCCGCCCCGCTGCACCTGTTGCGCCTGGCAACGATGCTGCCCATGGCCGGAGTGCTGCCGTTCGTGCACGACGGGGTCATCAGCTCGCTACGCAGCTACAGCCCGTCGGCTTTGCGCAGCCTGGCCCGCCACGCCGACCCGTCGATCGAGCTCACGCTGCGCAGCGGGCTGAACCTGCCGCAGATCGTCATCGCCAGACACAACCGGTGAATGCCGTCAGGCGTGCCGCTTGACCTGCGGCGCCACCGAGAAGAGGTCGGCGACGGTGGAGGCCAGCTCCAGGAAGGCCTGCCGGGTCGGCCGGCTGAGGAAACCGAGGTCCACCTCGGCACCTTCGGCGAGGTGATCGTCGAACGGAACCACGTGCAGGGCCCGCACCCTGGGCAGGAAATGGTTGGACAGCTGCCCCATGTCGAGCCCCAGTGCGCCCGGGCGCGAGGCGCTGACCACCACTATCGCCTTCGGTACCAGATGTGAATAGCCGTTGCGCTCAAGCCAATCCAACGTCGCAAGAGCGCTACGTGCCGAGTCGATGGCAGGCGATGCGACGATCACGATCGCATCCGCGACATCCAGCACTCCCGCCATCGCCGAGTGCACCAGCCCGGTGCCGCAGTCGGTCAGGATGATGTTGTAGAAGCGCTGCAGCACACTCAGCACACCGCGATAGTCGTGCTCCGAGAACGCCTCCGAGGTGGCCGGGTCGCGCTCGGAGGCCAAGATCTCCAGGCGGCTGGTGCTTTGGGAGGTATGGCGGCGGATGTCGGAGTACCGCGAGATGCCGTCGTCGAGGAGCACGTCGCGCACGGTGGAACTGCATTCGTTGGGTCCGCGCTGGGCGAGCGTGCCGAAGTCGGGGTTGGCATCCACCGCGATCACGCGATCGCCGCGGGTCGCGGCCAGGGTGGCCCCCAAGCCAACCGTGGTGGTGGTTTTACCCACCCCGCCCTTCTGGGACAGCAAGGCGATGTTGAACGGCCCGCCGACCACCGGCTGGTTGACCCGATCCATGAGCGTCTTGTGGGTTGACTCCTGTTCGGAGACACCAGGATTCATGCCGGTGGCCCGGTACACGGCCTTGCGCCAGCCTGACTTCGGCGTGGGCGCGGCACGGACCAGGCCGAGTTCCCCGTTGCTGGGCACCACCGACGGGCGCTGACCATCTGCGGTCCGCGGCTTGATGGAGGTGAACGGAGTCGGTTCAGGCGGGCAGGCGCTCAACCGCTTGTCGTCGCTGTCGGTCATGGCTACTTCCCTCCGGTCAACTCGATGCCGTCATGCCGAGCACCTGTTTGAGTGCGGCCCGCATGTCCACCGGTTCGATCCGCATCAGCTGCGCCTCGTCGAGATCCGACAGATTCATGCCGTGGATCTCACTGAGCCGGTATTCGCGTTCCTCTTCGGCGGCCTCGATCACGTTGCGCACGAACCGGCCGTTGCCGGCCAGGTCGATGCCGGGGCGCAATTGTCCCGATTGGTCGAGCGCCTCACTCTGGCACAGCGTGACGCACGCGGTGACGAGTTCTTCGTAGGCGGCCTCCGACAATTCGGAGTCCCTGGTGCGGGCGACGAGCTTGCCGATGTCCCCCAGTTCGTGCGGACCGTAGGAGCCGAACCGGATTCGTTTGGTGAACCGCGACGCCAGACCGTCGTTGGAGGCCAGGAAGCGATCGATCTCGGCGTCGTAGCCGGCGATGATCACGACGAGACGGTCGCGGTCGTTCTCCATGCGGGCCAGCAGGGTGTCGACGGCCTCACGGCCGAAGGCGTCGCCGCCGGACAAGCCGGTCTGGATCAACGTGTAGGCCTCGTCGATGAACAGCACCCCGTCCATCGCCGAGTCAATCAGAGCGGTGGTCTTGATCGCGGTGCTGCCGAGATGCTGGCCGACGAAGTCGTGGCGTTTGGCCTCCACGATGTTTGGTGTGCGCAGCAGCCCCAGACCGCAATAGGTCTGTGCGACCACCCGGGCGATCGTGGTCTTGCCGGTGCCGGGCGGGCCGGTGAACGCCAGGTGCAGACTGCGCGCCGCCGAACTGAGCCCCTTGTCCCCGCGGACCTTTGCCAGCATCGCCGCTGACTTCAGTTTGGCGACTTGGAGTTTGACGTCTGACAAGCCGATCTGGCGATCCAGCTCCTGCTGTGCCGCTTGCAGGTATTCGTTGCCCCGCTCCGACAGATCGTCGGCCAGGAGGTCCTCCGCCGACGGCACACTGGCCGGGTCCCAACGGTCGGCGCGCGAGTCGACGATCTCCTTCGAGGTGACCACCAGCCGGTACTTGGGATCGGCCAACGCAGCAGCGTTCGCCTCGAATCCGGGGTCCTCGCTGTAGATCCGTTCGAAGATCACCCGGGCGTCCTGCTCTTCGCCCATCTCCCGAAGGGTCAGCCCCTTGCAGAACTCCGCGGCCCGCCGCGCTCCCGGAACCGGGCCCTCGATGGCCCGGTCGAGTCGGCGGATGCCCTCCCCGAACAGTCCCATCTGCGCGCACGCCGATCCGACCATCAGATCGGCACCGGCGCCGATATAGTTGTCGGTGAACGATCCCGATCTGCTCAGCGCACTCAGTACGTCGGGCCAGCGCTGCGTCGTGAAGTGCAGTACGCCACGGATATACGCACAGATCTCGCCGGTGTCACCGTCCGGCGCGGTCGCCGTCTGCTCCAGCTTGTCGAGCACCTGCTCAGCCTCGTCGAAATCCTTGGTGCTGATCATGCTGGCCGCGTAGGCAAGCCACATCTCGGTCTTGGTGCTCAACGGGTAGTCGAGGTACAGCCCGGTCTGGAAGCGCCCACTCAAGGACCGTTGCGGCAGACCGAGTCGGCGCTGCTCGCGGAACAACGACAGTGTGCTGGTTCGGTACAGGTGGTAGATGACCTCGGGGCTGGTGTCACCGGTGGCTGCGCGGCCCAACCACGCATCGCACATGTCCGGGTCGTATTCAGTGGCCCGGCGGAACGCGAGCGCCGCGTACGGCAGGTCGCGTTCGGTCTCCAACCCGTCGATGGGAATGCCGAGCGACAGCACTCCGGCATCGAAAACCCGCTGCGCATCGGTGGATCCATTCATCGGAGGTGACACATCTCCTCACTGCACGGTCAGCCGCGATTCGTCCGCTGTCTCACCAGCACGTCCCGGTTGAGCTCCGGACGGACGCCCGCGAGTGTACTAAGTTGAGCAGAATGGCACAGCCGGTGCAGTCAGCTGGCGGAACGATTTCGGTGCACACCACCGAACGCGGTCTGCCGGTGGCGCTTCGCCTCGACCCGGTCGAGTTGAAGAAGCCGCCCACACAACTGGCCGATGAGATCCTGGCGCTGTGCCGCCTGTCGGCGGCCCGTGCCCAGGTGGAGCGCAGGCGTGAGCTGGCCGAAAAGGGTTACGGCGCATCGGTCATCGGTCCGCTGCAACTGGCGACCGAGGATGAGCTGGGCCGCGCCGAGGACGAGGTCCTCGGTGAGGAGAACGAACTCCCGTCCACCTGGGGAAGGTCGGTATGACCGGCCTCGCCGACTCGCTGGTCGGCCGCATCCGCAAACAGCGTGACCTGATGCAGGCGATGGATGAGCACTGCCAATCGATTTCGGCTCGTGTCACGAGCCGTGACGGAAACGTCAGTGCCGAGGTCGACGGCATGGGTGCGATGACCGGGCTGTGGCTCGGGCCCGCCGCGCACAAGCTGGGTGCGGACGCACTGGCGAAGCTGATTGTCGAAACCGCCGGTGCTGCCGCGCAGGTGGCGGCGGCCCGCCAGCAGTTTCTGTCCCAGGAATTCGCGCAGCGTCTGCAGGAACTGAACCAGACGCCGCTGACGCGCTGGGACGGCAGCGCCTTCGAACCACGGGGTCAGCGACCCTCGCCGGCAAACCGCGACCAGTCCGAGGAGCCCGACCAACCGGTTGGCACCTGAACTGCGACGCAGCACCTCTCACGCCGGCACAATGCGCACGAGAATCGTTTATCCAGCAATTTTTTCCATTGCGCTAATTACCAAAACGAACGATCTACACGCATTATTTGCGGAAAATTCAGTTAGCTGCGCCCGGTGGGCGCGGCTATAGTTTATTGGTCTCGTGCCCGCACAGCCCCTGCTTCCAGCTGGAAAGGTTTCAGCACGATGAGCGACATTTTCGCCGCCCAACCCTCGGGGATGGCTACCTTTTCCGCTGCGAATGAGGCCGCCGCATCCGCGATAACCGCGGCTGGATCGGCCGACTCATCGGCGATGCTGATGTCCGCAGCAGCCGCACTCGGCCCGATCGGTGCGGTGTATCTGGCAGCTTTCGGCCCAGCTCAAGCCAACAATTTGGCCGGCACGCTGCTCGTCGGCGGAGTGCACGCCGCCACCGGAGCCGCCACCGAAGGGTCCCGGTCCGCCGTCCTGTCCAACGACGACGCCTAGGCCTGACGCCATATGCCTACGGTTTTGCCTCCCCAGCCGGTAACCCCGGTTGGACAGTTGGCTCAACACGTTCCTGGCTACGACGCCACACCGGTCATCGCTGCTCAAGAACAGAACTTGCAAGACTTTCTGAATTTGCCAGTCCAACAAATTCTTGATCGTCTGGGTTTGCCGTCAATCGCGGATCAAAAGTCGGCAGAAGAGCCGCCCCCCGAAGGTCAACCCGAACAGCAGCCACCCGCCAATCCCATGGATCCGAGCGCGTTGATCAGCCCGGTCACCGATGCGCTCAGCTCGCTGGGCAGCGGTATGTTCGACGGGGTCGATCCGACGACGATGCTGCCGGCCATCGCCAAGATGTTCCAGTCCACCGGCGGCCCCATGGCGAAGTCGGTCAGTGCAGCGGGCGACGCCTGGCAGGGCGCGTCCGGCACTGCCGCGGCGGCCAAGACCACGAACGCCGTCGCCAACGGGGCCGAGGTCGGTGCCCAATCCGACGCCCTGAGTAGCAGTTTGACCGCGGCCGCCGCCAACGTCGGCCAGGCCAGGGTCCGACTCGTCGCCACCATCACCGAGTTCGCCGCGACCATCGCTGCCATCGGGCCCATGATCATCTTCCCGTGGGGCTGGGCCGCGGCAATCGCCGCTGCCAACAAGGCAATTGCCACCACTGCCGAAGTGATGACCGAACTGCAGACTTCACTGGCCACCCAGGCCGCCCAGGTCACCACGGCCGGCGCACCGGTGGGCATCACCGCTGCACCCGAGGGTGCCTCGTCACTGGCCGGCCTGGCCCAGCTGATGCCGATGGCGATGAAGGGTGCCGAGGCCGGAGTTCAGGCCGGCACCGGCGCGGCGTCGGCGGCCAGTTCGGCCGCCGCGAATCCCGCCATCGATCCGATGGACCCAGCCGCTGCCGATGCGGCCGAGGCCGAAGGCGGACCCGCGTTCGCGGGCGCGGGAATGGGTGCCGGCGGCGTCGGAGGTGGAATCGGGGGGAGCGGAACGCCCGCACCCCGGTCACTACCGATGTCGGCAATGATTCAGGCCGAAAGTGCAAGCGCCCCAGCACAATCAGCTGCACCGCGGGTCGGTGGTGTCGGCTCACCGGGCATGATGGGGGGCGCGCCCATGGGGGCGATGGGCGCCGGCCAGGGCGCGAACGCCTCGTCCAGCAACAACCACACGTCGGCGTCCTTCCTGCACACCACCGACCAAGGCAGTGAGATCGTCGGCGATCTCGGCACTGCGGCACCCCCGGTCCTCGGGGAGGCCGACCCGTATCAGACTCCGGACGTCGAACTCCGGATCTAGTCATCCCCAACCAAGGAGAACGGTTATGGCCGACAGCGACGGAATGTCCATCCAACCCGCAGAGGTGCAGGAGGTCAGCCGCCAACTCGACGAACTCGCCAACCGGGTACAGCGGGTGATGACCGAAGAGGCACCCAATCTCACGGTGATCCCGTCGGCCCGCGACGAGGTGTCGCAGCGGGTTGCCCAGACTCTCAACGAGGTTCACACCTCGTTCGGCACCACCACCGATCAGGGCATGGCCGAGGTCCACGAGGTGGCCGCGACACTGCGCGGTCATTCGTCCAACATTGCCGCCTCGGAGGACTTCGCCGGCTGACCATCACACGTACATCTGGTTCTGTTCTTCGAGGGGAGGTTTCCGGGCGTGGGGTTCACCGACGTTGCGTGGGAGTCACGCAGCACCGAGCAGCTGGCGCGTGACCTCACCGAGGGGCCCGGTCCGGCATCGGTCGGCGGTGCCGGCGCGGCCTGGATCCGGGTCGCCAACGAATTGGCCAATGTCTCCGTTGATTTCGACAAGCTCGTGGCACGGCTGCGGACTGCCTGGGACAGCCAGGCCTCCAGCGCGGCGGCTCAGCGCCTGGAAGAATTCGGCAAGTGGCTGCAGGCGATCAGCCTGAGCGCGGCAGGCAACGGTCAACGCGCCGAGGAGGCCGCGGTCGCCAACACGGTGGCGGTGCTCGCGATGCCCAGTGTGTCGGAGGCCATCGAGGCGAAGACAGCCCAGGACATGATGGCCTCACTGGCCGCTTACAACGGGGCGGTGCTGACCGGGACGTTCGCCGAGTTCGACGCGGCCGCAACCGCCGACGCGGCCAGCGCTGCGGCCGTCATGCAGCAGTACGAAGAGGCCGCTGCCCCCTTGGCCCAGCCGTGGGAGCAACCCCCACCTCCGCAGGTGTCGAAAGGCAATGCCCTGGCGGCCGAACAGGGCGGCGAAGGCGCACCCGGCGGTGGCGGTGCGGCAGCCGGCGGCGCCCCTGCGCTGCCGCCACCACCGCTGGCGCCGATGCTCGCACCGGGCATCAAGTCGAGTACCGACCCGAAGGCGTTGCAGAAGACCGGATTTGCCGGGGCCGGCGGCTCCTCGGGCACCGGCGGTATGGGTGGCGCGCCCTACGCCCCGATGGGTGCCATGGGCCGTAACGACCAGAGCCGCGACTACGAGTCGGTGCAACCCGCGGCGACCCTGGACGGGGCCGGCGAACCGGGTGCCGGAGTGTCCGACGCCGGCCAGTCCTGGCTTCCCACCGCACAGCAGAACGACGCACCGTTCATGGTGTCGAACGTGAGTTGGGGTCCCGACACCGCGGTGTTCGACGAACTTGCAGCCCCTGAGGTGCCCGTCGGCGAGGGCTTCGCCGACGAACCGGAGCGCACGCTCGAACAGGTGGACAACCGCTGGGTCACTCCCCCGGTGATCGGCGTCGACCGGGGGCTCAACCTATGACGGCTTCGCTCGCTCCACAGTTCGTCGTGACCGATGACGAAATGCACGTTCTGGCTGCCTGTCTCGGGGTCCAAGCGCTGCCATTGGTGCTGGACCTGCGACCGCGACACCCCACCGAATCCGCTCGGGCCGAGGCCGCGGGTGCAGCCGCCCGGAGCCTGACCGAGCGCGGCCTGCTGTCGGCCGGTGAGGTCAGCACCGAACTTGCCGTGGTCGTGCAATCGCTGCAACGGCCCGAGCGCGAGCTCGCGATGCGTTTGGTCACTCCCGATGGCCTGGCCCGCGTCGCGGTCGTGCGCCATGGCACACAATGCATCTCGGCCTGCCGGGTCGGCGCTGAGATCACCTTGGCTGTGATCCACGACGGAGCGCATCTGCCCAGCGCCACCGGTGCCCTGCTGAGTCGGCTCCCGGCGTCCGTCCCGGCCGAGATCAGTCCCGTCGGCGCGCCACTGACCGAAGTCGCCCAGGCATTGTCGGACACCCATGACGCCACCGAGTTGTCCGACCGGATCCGTGCCCTCGGCGCCGACACCCGCACCGCGATGATGCTGGGCTCGGCACTGGCCGCCCGGTTGGCCTTCGCCGAGATCGTCTACTACGCACTCGATGACGACGTGGACCGCGTCTCACGTTCTGTCGGGGCGGTCGGCGTGTTCTACACCAAACGCGGACGGATCGTCGGCGCCCCGAGCTCCTCACCCAGCGGACAGTTGTGGACCACCCTCAAGCCAGGGTCGGATCACACGGTCAAGCAGGCCATCGGCCAGCTTGTCGAGCTGTCCGGCTACAGATGGGGGGACTGCTAGATCCGCTCCGTGTTCAACAGCGAATTCTCAACCACCGTCCGGCGACTCATGCCGGTTCTGACAAAGAGAGGTAAGGCATGACGCTCCATCTGACGCCCGCGGAAGCCCAGAGCAAGATCGAGAATATCGACAAACAGATGATGGATGTCAGGCGGCTGGCTTCCCAGATCCTCGATTCCACCGAGTCGATGACCGCCAGCTCGTGGACGGGCGGCAAGGCGGCGAAGTTTCGCGGCATCATGACGCAGCATCACGAGGACTTCAACTACGTCATCAACAACCTGCAGCACATCGTCGACAAGGGAAAGTCCGACATCAACGCACTCGTCAGCCACGACGCGGACTAGACATCGAAAGGTTTTGATCAATGGATACGGATAGCATTCGGTACCAGTACGGAGCCAACTACGCGTCCCTGGACGACATTCAGGGGGTCACCAACAACGCGATGCAGATGCGCGAGGAAGTCAGCCAGGTGTTCGCCGCACTGCAGGGCGTGTACGAGGGCGACGCCGCGGCGACGTTGCACCAGAAGCAGACTCAGATCCTGCAGCAGATGGACGCGATCCTCAACGAGATCACCCAGACGCGGTCCGGGGGAAATCAGTCGCAGGAGGACGCGGCGGCGCTCGACAAGCATCTTGCCGGCGGTTTCTAGCGCGGCAGCTCGTCAGCGGGCTCGGTTGGCAGCACCATCGCAACCGGGCCCGCTTGCGCGTCCGTTTTCCAGCTGCCGGAGAGAAAGGGGCACAACGTGATCACTGACAAGGTGGCCCCGCTACGCCACGATGTCGAACCGTGGTTCATGAGCGGCTTCGACTTCCGCTGCATCTGGGAGGCACTCGGTCTCGACCGCCTGCCGTCCCCGCTGTCCTACCGCCATCGCGGACCTGAGTTCATGTCCGAGGTGGAGGCCGATCGCACGGCCGCGCTGGCTCGGTTGCGTGCCGGGCTGAACCCGAATCGTGTTCGTATTCTTGAGGCTTTGCGGTACCCGGCATACCTCCTGCAGGGATTCGGCCGGATCGAGGCCGGCGCCGGGCAGCAGGTCTATCGTCTGCTCGGAGTGATCGGCACGACGGGTTACTGCGCTGTGATCACCCAGGACCCCGGTGAACAATTCATCTTCGGCGAGGACGTCCAAATCATCGGGTGTGTCAACATCGATTTTCCTCAGATCGTCCTCGAAGCACTCCCGGCGTACAAGGCCGGTACCCGGCCCCGTAAGGAAGAGCTACTCGAGGATGAGACACCGACATCGGCGCTGCGGGACACCGAGATCACCGGATCGATTCTGCTCAGCGGATCCGCTGAGTTCAGCAAGGACTACCAACTACGCGACGCCACCCACCTGACGCTGATCAACATCGCCGACGACGGCGCCTATGTGGTCAACGAGGGCACGAATGCGTTCCAGGTCATTCCGGCGACCGTGCCCAATCTGATGCAGGTCTTCAAGAAGATCGAGAAGCGCCAGTCAGAAGCGTTGACGGAGAAGCTCTCCGCAGAACAAGCGGACCGGGAATTCGATGGCCTACCTTGACA
Source organism: Mycobacterium sp. DL440 (assembly GCF_011745145.1). Lineage (NCBI taxonomy): Bacteria > Bacillati > Actinomycetota > Actinomycetes > Mycobacteriales > Mycobacteriaceae > Mycobacterium > Mycobacterium sp. DL440. The sequence continues at coordinate 4,759,727 of NZ_CP050191.1, forward strand.
CCGTCTCCGTCTACGTGCCCGAGGGTACGGACAGCCAAGGTCGTCCGAAGCATCTCGCGACCGCGGCCGCCGAGATGCAGTCGGTCCACGAAATGGTGGAAGCCGCCGGACGCCAGATCGCCGGACCCACGCTATCCGCGGCAGCAGCCAGTATGGCTGCCTCCTTCCATTGCGGCACCTTGTACCAGGGCGAACACTTCTGGCCGATACAGAACTCGATCCAACAGTCCGTGCTGGGCAGAGCATCCGCCGGTTCGGCGACAGAGATCCGGCAGTTCTGTTCGGGCGGTCTGTACGGCGTGATGCTCGCCGATGCGGTGCTGCAGGCAGGTTGGGCCGGCAATTACGCGATGGTGACGGGCGGCGACAGCATCTTCTACTTCGACCGGCATGACTATGCGGCCAGCCCGGCCACCGAAGGTTCGCTGCTCGGCGACAGCGGGTTCTGCGCGCTACTGAACCGCGACGACGGGTTCGCGCGAATCGTGTCGGCCGCCGCACGCTCCCACAATCCGTCTGCCGGCATGATGCACGGCAGGGCCGACGGTGCGATCGACGATCCGAAGTTTCCCACCCTGGAAGATTGGATCGCCCGGTGGGAAGACTACGACAGACGCGGTCCCGGCACGGTGAGAGACAATGCGGTAGCCAGTTTTCGGGTAGCAGCCAAGACCGTGACCGAATGCTGTGAACGCGCAGGAGCGAAGCCCGATGACATCGATTGGTTCGCCCCTTCCTTCATCGAGCCGAGCTACGTCACGGACATGCTGGCGAAACAGACCTTCCTGCAACCCACACCCGGCCTGTATTCCTTCGCTGCACAATTCGGGCATCTGACCGTCTCGGACTTCGGGGTGAACCTCGCTTATCTGATGAACAACAGGATCGCCAAGGTGGGCGACCTGGTACTGCTGTTCGCCGCCGGAAATTTCGTCAACTGCGCCGCGGTCCTCCTGCAGATCGAGAAAGAGGTGGCCCTGCCATTCAATGTGCCGGCGTGACACCGATATTCACATGAACGATCACCGCAGAGGAGAATCATGACCAACCCATGGGGCGCTCTGGACGAGGCCGCCGCGAACAAGAACCTCTATCTCGATCCGGATGTCATCTCGAAGGTCAACACGGTCTGGGAAAAGTACGAGGAAAGCCTTGAACAGCTCATCACAAATTCTCTCGACGAAACCACGGAATACTTCGGCACGTCGAAGAATCCACTGGCGAATCTCGTTCAGAAACTCTTTGAGGCCCGGGGCAAGGAGTTGACCGATTATGCGACCGAGCAGTTGTCGCAGTCGCAGGCTTTCGTGAAGACTGCCCGCGACGCGGCAGAGGCCATGCGGTCCTCACAGAACGACTAGTCAACATCACGGACGGACGGCGCAGCAGATCATGAGCGGCTTCGGCAATTACCTCGGCGCAACGATGGGCACCAGCACCAACGAAGAGGGCAAAAGTGGCGCGGTCTATGACAACTCGTTCGTCACTAACGGAAACTATCCCAAACGCGCTGCCCTGGTCGATGGCAAGGACAACTTCGATCAGGTAGAGAAGGATCAGGTAGAGAAGGATTGGGACAAAGAGCACGGCGTCGCGAAGTACCAGCCGGACAGCAAGCTCCTCGGCGAGGTGCCCGGTTTGATATCAGACAACAGCACGTACCTCGAGGTCCAGGATACGCTCAACGGTCCCGATAAACTCAACTGGGAAGACAAAGAATTCGTCTTCATGGAGGCGGAGAAGAATTCGCTCAAAACCGGAGACATCGAAACTCTTGCCAAGGCTTGGAGGAAAAGCGGCACCGACCTCAAGACGAACTCAAAGGCGTTCAAAGAGGATGTCGGCAAGGAAATAGCCGGAAAATGGTCCGGCGAAAGTGCCGCAGCGGCCGAAGCTGCGTCCGAACAGGTCACGAAGAGCGCTATCTACGACTTCGAAAAGGCTTCCGAAGCCATAGCGAAACGCCTGGACGAGCTACACAGCGCCTTTACCCAAATCAAGACCGAGTTCCCCGATGACTATGCCGACTCTGCTTTGCTCGACGACGGTAAGTTCAACAAAAAAGAACTCGATGATGCTATCAATGAATACAACAACAAATATGAGGTCGACGACAGTGGTCACCTTCGCAACAAGAAAAGCGGCGGTTATGTGACCGCAGCCGACGCTCTCAAAGAGCTGGACGAGATCAATCACTCCATCCAGGCCTACCACACGGCCGTCCAGTTGTTTCAGAACGTCTACAACCCGGTCGTCGAGGCAGTCACGCAGAATTTCCCTCATCTCCCGACCCCGCCGAACATGAAGTACGGGGACACGACCGGCCCTGGCGGCCCGGGCGGAGATCCCAGCGGTCCCGGTGGCACCAGCCCGTTCACTCCAGGTGGCGGCCCAGGCACCAAGCCGTTCGACAAGTCGGCGTTCGACAAGCTGAGTCCCAACAAACCGACCGATCTCGACAAATTCAAGCCCATCGACCAAAAGTCAATGAGCCAAATGGATTCCACGACTGATCCCACCAAGGACGCCCTCGACAGCCTGACCGATCCGGTCAAGTCCGCGATCGACTCGGCCACCAACGCCGCCAAAGACGCAGCCGGCCAGCTCGCGGATGCCATGAAGAACGGGGCACAGAATCCGTTGGGCGACATGCCCAAGGGGCCGCCTGAAGGCGTCCTCGGTCTCGGGCCGCAGGGACTCGGCGGGGCCGGCGCCGGCAAGGTCGGCGGCGGCGCCGGTGGCGGAGTTCCCTTGCGGGGCCTGCCAAGTGCCCTTCCGACGGGAGCACCTGCGACCGCCGCGGCGAAGATGCCTGCTGGGGCGGCCGGAGCCGGAGCCGGCCTGGGCGCCGGCGCGGGAAGCCCCGGAGCGGGTGCCCCGGCCGCGGGCCAGCGCGGCGGCGATCAGAACGGCAAGGGCCATCAGGTCAACAAGGCGTTGCGGCGCAAGAAGAACGGCAAGGACGTCATCGGCGACGCGGACGCGTCGGTACCGGTGGTCGGTGCGAACGAGGAAGCCGAGCAGCCGGAGAGCGCACCCGTCGAGCAGTCCGAGTTCCGTCGCCGCATTCCGCAGCGCGGCACCACCTGGCAGCCCGACTCGGCTGTCCAGCCCGGACCGGCGCGAAAGCCTCAGGCGCCGCAGTTCACGCCGGGTCGCTCGGAGTGAGGCGTCAGGGTTTGTCTTGCTGTTCCAGGGCGTCGGCGGTGAGCTGCAGACCGTCGGCGTAGTAGTCGAGCAGGTCGGTCTTCGCGGTGATCGACCCATCGACCCAGTCCAACTGCATTTTATAGCCTTTGCCGCCGTCGGCGAACTGCTTGCCGATCTTGTCGTGGCCCCAGGCCTGGCCTTCATCGCTGAGCATCTGCATCAGCCCGGACTGCACGGCTTTCATGTCGGTGCTGATCGCGGCGAGATACCGCGCGGTGCTCCGCAGCTCGGCCGGCGTGACACCCAGCGGCACGGTCATCGCGCACTCCTCACGGTGGGGAAATCGTCGGGTGCTTCTTCGCCGTCGCCATGCGGCGCCGTTACCCGGGAGGACAACAGCACCCTGATGTCGGGCGCGCCCTCGACGATGTCGGACAGCGCGGGCATCTCCGCTCGCCGCTGCGCCAGCGGCGCAAAGAGTTCCGAGACTTTCCGCTCGACGTCTCGTGCGGCGTCCTGGGCCGCGGCGGTGATGTAGCTTCCGAGGTCGGCCAGATCGTGCTCAGCGAAATAGGATTCGTCGACGGCGGTGCCGATGACGACACCGTCCGCATCGACGGTCACCGCGACAGTCCCGTCAGCGGTGCGTGCGGTCGAGTACAACTCCGCTCGCGCGGTCTCCACTGCGGCCAGGTCGGCCAGCTGTTCCTGCACGAGGGCAAGTGCATCGATGAGTTCATGCCGTGCCGCGTCGTGGTCCATGCCTAGTCCCCATCTCCCCCACTGGCCGCCGCAGCACCGCCGCCATCCGCCGTCGATGCAGCACTGCTGCGCGCCGCAGCTCTACCCCGCACGCCGCCGGTGACGGCGGTGGGCACCGATCCAAGGACTGAAACGGGATCGATGGCCTGACCGGTGGCAAGTGCTCCTGTCACCTTCTTGGACATACCCGCGACATACCCGACCGCCGCGCCTTTAACCGCCGAATTGCCCAGTGCGCGCTGGCCATAGATGCTGACGGTGCCCTGGGTGGCACCGCCGGCCAGGTTCGCGAGGGCGACGACTCCGAGCCGGTCCCAGTCCACCCCGCTCTGATGCCCCTTGGACCGTTGGATTTCCTGAATGAACAGTTCCTGACCCAGAGCTTCGGCCGCCTCGACGCCGGACTTCTTGATGATGCGGTGCACCGTCGTCTTCGTCATCGCCTTGCCCAGGTCGGTCATGACATCTTTGAGCAGCACCGACACTATCCGCTGGATCGCGGCGGAGGTCGTCACTTCAATGAGGGGTATCTCGGCCGCCGATGCACCAAACGTCACCGAGGTCTGAGCCAGTGCCCAGGAGATCTCGAACGCGGCGATCGCCAGAGACGTCAAGATCTGCAACTTGGCGTATTCGATGTTCTTGCCGGTGCTTTCGGCAAGAGTGCCCAGTGCCGCCATCGCCTCGGCGAGTTTGTCGACCGAGGCGTCCCCGTCGAACAACAACGCGAACTGGCCGTCAGCGGCCCCGGCCGTCACGCCCTGCAGCACGGAACTCGTACTCGAACGCATCCGGTTCAGTTCGGGGATGAGCCCCGTCAATTGTTCGGCGCGATCACCCCATTCACCGCCAATGCGGTACATGGCGTCCTCGTCGCCCTTGGGCCATTGCGAGCCGACCAGGTACGACACCCACTGTAAGGGGCCGGGGATCTGCAGGGTCACTCGATCCCCCATCGACGAAAACTTCCGTGCAGCATGGCAATTCACGTTATTGCGCGTTACCGCAGTCCGCCACGTCAGACGGCCTTGTTCGCCGAGAGTTCAGCTACCCGCCAGTTCTAGGTCAGCAGACCCGCCAAGCTCAGCTGGTTGGCCGCGGCGTACACCTGTGCGTCGGGGCGGTCGTCGAACAATGCTGCTACGTCGTCGACTGTGGCGGCGCCCTCGGTGGCCACCTCCAACAGGGCCTGGCACCGATCGAGCGTGGCCCCCCCGGTCTGGTCTGCCATCGCGGCGACCGTGGCCTCGGGTGTCCAGATAGCCGGAACCGGTAGATCGAGTTCACCGGAGGTGTCGGCAGCCCCCCGATACCACTGACCGTTCGCCCACCAGAAGCAGAAACTCAGCAACCCGTTGCGATTTCGAGTGTTCAGCACCGAGTCGTTGACCCATGCGGGCGCTCCCCCGTAGAGATCGGGCAGCGGTCCACCACGGTTGTAGGCAGCGTCGAGTAACTCCGAGTTCCATTTTCCACCGGAGAGCACCGCGCGGTCCCCCGGCAGCAGGAACAGTGTCGACCCGCTGCGGCGATCGCTCTCGAACCAGGCGTAGCCGGGGTAGATGCGTGGACCCCAGCCCGATCCGGTGCCGACGTAGGCGGCCGACAGCACCGCCCAGCACGCCAGCAGGTCGGTGAGCGGCGGGATCTGGTCGGTGGCGACGGCGGTGCGGCCGGCGGCCTGGTCGGCGGCCGCGGCGGCGGCTGCTCGGGCGGCATCGCGTCCCTGCGCGTCGGGCCCGGCGGTGTACCCGGCGAGCCACACCGGCACCTGCGTGCGCGGGTAGGTGTCGAGGTCGTTGCGGTAGTGCTCGGCCGCCACGATCTGATCGTCCGGGAACGGCTCGTCACCGTAGTCGTAGTCGACCGTCGCCTGACCGGTGTTGCTGACGTTCAACAGCAGCCGCCACCACGGCCCGGCACTCATGCGGGCCGCGACCTCTCGCTGTTCACGCACCAGGTCGGCGATCGACTGCGGCACCGGGACCAGGCCAGTGCGGTCCTGGGCCCAGAACTGCAGCTGGGCGATCTGGGAGGTGACAGTGAAGGCGAACACCGCGGAGAACTCGTCCCAGCCTTCTGGGCCGAGCTGAGCCAGCTGCTGCACGATCGAGTCGATGAGACGGGAAGCCTCCGCGGCCGTCGCGGCGTCCGCGCTGGACGGTGCGTCGCCCACCGGCGCCGGCGGCTCGTCGACGATCGTGAAGTCGGCGATTGCGGACGGGTCGTCGGCGGCGGCCAGCCGGAACTGCTTCTCGAACTCGGCCATGAACGCCGCCTCATCGGAGGCTGCGCCGCCCGACTGCGCATTGCCGCCGTGCTGAACGGCAGGTTCCTGCGCGCTGAACTGGTCGCGCGCCTGTTGCGGCGGGATCGACGACGACACCTCTTCGATGCGCCCGGAATCGCCCACCAGGAAGATCGACCGTCCGACCGGGATGTCGAGGAACGCCATCGGATCGGTGTCGTCGATCTCAACCGGCGCGTAAACACTCCAGCCCCGGTCGAAACGATCGGCTGCCAGACCTGCGGTCGGATAGTCGAGCCCTCTGGACCTGATCCAATCGGTGACCAAGGAGATTGCCTGTGCGGCTTCCATTGCCCTACCTTCCCAGCTTCTGCTGTTCGGCTTCGATTTCGTCGGCCAGTGCCGAGCGCTCGGCTTGGTGACGGGCCAGCAGCTCCGCACTGAACGCCGTCCAGGCCGCCTCCTGCTCCGCCGTCATCTGAGTGCCTTGCACCTCGGATTCGACATCTGGGTGGATCTCCAGGAACTGGTTGAACAACGCACCCATCTCCCGGCTGTGCTTGCGGTTGAGCTCAATTCGTCGCGGGTCCATGCCTACTCCTCGTCACCCTCGTACAGCGCCAACTGGTCGAAAACCACCAACGCCACCCGGTCTGGGTCATCGGTCGGGTGCACCCTCAATGTGTGGTGCGGGTTCGGTGCGTCGTCGACGATGATCACGCTTTTTATCCCGGACGGGAGGTTGGCCGGCCAGTCGATCTCGTCGGTCGGCTCCTCCACCAGGACGTGCGCACGCTTGCCACGCAGCCCGGTCTGGTCGTAGCGCAGCGGCGTGGGCTTCGCCTGGTCGGTCATGTGGTGTCCTCTTCCTGATCCTGTGGACGGTCGTCGCCGGGCCCTCTCATGGGCGGCAGATCGGGTGGATTGTCCGGATCGATCCCCAGGTCTGCGTTCACACTGCCACGGCTGCGGGTAGAGCTGGCAACGATGGCCTCGTAGATCTCATCTCCGACGCGCCCCTTGGCACGGTTCCGCTCCACGAGCTGATCGAAGGTCGGATTCGGTTCGTTGGCGTTGAGCCATTCGGCCGCTTCCCGGTTCTCCATCAGTGAGCGGGTCCAGCTTCGGATGGTGGCACGCATCCCGTACATCGTCCTGGCGCGCTCCTCGGCACTGACGCCGTCACGCAGGAGCTGGTCCCGGAGTTCACGCATCCGCAACTCGAAGGTGGTGTAGACGGTGCGGGTCTCCTCATCGGACAGGGTCCCAGCGGCGTAATGGCTGTGGGTGGCGCCGTCGATGATCGCCTCAAAAACGGCATCGCCCGACAGTCCCTTTCGTTCGTACCGGGCGACCAGGTCCTCGAACGACGGATTGCTCTCGTTGGCCGACAACCACTCAGCCGCCGGACGGTTCTCCATCAGCTCCCGGGTCCAGGACCGTAGCAAGCTGCGAAGCCCGGACAGTTGTCTGGCCCGGTCTTCGGCACTGAGACCGTCGCTGATCATCTGCTCGTTGAGCGCGCGCAGCCCGAGTTCGAATTGGGAGTACACCGCGCCGGTTTCGATGTCGGAAAGGCTTCCAAGGGCCAGTCGGCTGTGGATGGAGGTGTCGACGATCGCCTCATAGATCGCGTCTCCAGTGAGACCGCGCTCGGCGTTGCGGCTAACCAGGTCCTCTAACGTCGGGTTGATTGTGTTGCGCAACAGGAACTCTGCGACGTTCTGGTTGCTCATGAGCTGATACGTCCACGTGCGCAGCGAGTTCCGCAGTTCCGACAGCTGCCGGGCGCGTTCCTCGGCGCTGACGCCCTCGCGGATGAGTTGTTCGTTGAGCTCGCGCATCCGGAGTTCGCCGGCACTGAACAGGGTTGTGGCCTCGGTCATCGAGAGCGTGCCGGGAAGGTGTGCCGGCAGGCCGAGGCGGCCGAGCGGATCCACGTCGACCGCGGTCCCCAGCCGCAGCGGGACGTCGTGCGGCGGATACCCCGCGTCGTCGTTGACGTCGAGGTGGCTGGCCGGGCCCGGCAGATACTTCACGTAGTAGAGCGAGGTGTCGTACAGCAGTTGCCGGCCCAGCTCTGGTTCGGCGGTCGTGGCGAGCATCGCGAGGTCGATCGGCTCGGGCAACCGCGGGTGACTGACTTCGAGTCGTGCCACGATGTCGTCGAGAACTGCCTGCGCCTCGGCACTGACCTCGTCACGCAGTTGGCGCGCGGCATCTTTGACTCCGTCAAGTGACTCCTGCAAGAGATCCGGGTCGGTGTCCCAGGTGAATCCACTACGCGCCCACGCGTTGCTGCCCTGCTCGTCGGACATCAACTCGATCCGGTCGACACCGGAACGCACGTAGAACTGCTCCAGTTCCGACGTGAGTGCTTTCGAGAAACCCTTTCCGCGGTAGTCGGTGTTCTCGATTTTCACGACGACGTTCCTGACCACGAGGTTGCCGTCGCCATCGCGATAGAAGTTGCGCGTGATGAGACCAATTTCGGTATCGCCACTCCGGATCACGCCGTGAAGGTCGAAACCCTCACCGTCGATATTCTGTGCGGCTTGGAACTCCACCTGGTACGGCCCATACCTGCCGGACAGGTCCGCCGCAAGCTGGCGGGCCGATCCCATGTCAGCGCTGTCCAGCGCCTCGCCGAGCGGGTCGGCATAGCGTGTGTCCGCACGTCGCGTAAGGGGATCCTCAGCTCGATAGTCCTGTTGACTGGCCGCATCGGCGGCCCCCAGATACTTGACCCCGCTCCAGTGGGTACCGGTCAGCAAATCGCGTCCGAGGTGAGGTTCCTCAGCCGTGGCCAACGCCGCAATGTCGATGGGCTCAGGCAGGTCTGGCCGGCGCGGATTCAGGCGCTGCACAAGGTCATCGAGGACCGCACGCCCCTCGGAACTGACCTGATCGCGCAACTGGAGAGCCGAATTCTTGACACTGTCGAGCGACGCCGTCAACTTCGCGGGATCGGGGTTCCAGGTGAAGCCTTGGCGCGCCCAGGCGTAGCCGCCGTCCTGTTCAGTGCGCAGCTCGATCCGGTCGACGCCCGATGCTACGTAATAACTTTCCAGTTGGGCTCGCACGGCCTTGGAGAAGCCCTTGCCACGGAAGTCCTTGTCAGGAATGTCGATCACGTTCTGATGAGCAACCAGTTCGCCCTCGCTGTCCCGGACGTAGGTCTGCTGGATGAACCCGACTTCCTCATCGCCGCTGAGGATCAGCCCGCCAACGATGACCTCGCCACTGCGCTCGTCGGCGACGGCCCGGAACATCTCGACGCGGTACGGGCCGTAAATGCCGGACAGATCCGCGGCGAGTTGCCGCACCTGTGCGGCATCGAGGTTGTCGACGACATCGCCCAAAGGTTGTGCGTAGCGGGCGTCGACACGACGGGTGGCCGGGTCCTGGGCGCGGTAGCCCTGTTGTCTTGCCGGGAAGTCACTGTCGGCCGGCGGGCCCTTGACATCGCCGACGGCATCAGCGGCGTCCAGCGAGATCTGCAGAGGCACGTCATAGCTGAGCCGGTGCACCGGCTCGCCGTTCTGGTCGAGGTAGCCGACGGCGGTGCGGTCCACCGCGCCTTCGCCCCAATGCGGTGGCCACGGCGAGTACTGCCTGGTGCGCGGGTCGTAGAGCTGAACCTGTTGGCCGTTGGTGACCGCAAGGTAGGCGTGCCCACCCGCGCGGCCGCCATCGGCTGCCCAGCGCGACACCACGATTGCCGAAGATCCGGCGGGCCTGCCCAATAATTCGGTCTCGATGTCGTCGTAGGTAGCGAACTGTGAGCTCGACTGCGCCACCTGGAACAGGGCCCAGGCCGGCACGCCGGTGCTCGAGGGTGCAGCGGACAGATCGAAGCGCCCGGGATAGATCCTCGACAACTCGCCGGCCACGCCGTAAGCGCAGTTGTCGACGGCCCGGCTCGAAGGAGAGTCGTGCCCGAACAGGTTCTGGAGCCACCCCTTCAGTCCGGTGCGCGCGGGGGCGGCAGGTCCCGAGTCCAGGTACTTGACGTAGTGCACTCCGTTGCGACCGGGTACCGCCCCGGTGCCGTCCAGCAGGTCGCGGCCCAGTTTAGGTTCGGCGGTGGTGGCCAGATTCGCCAGGTCGATGGGTTCCGGCAGTCGGGGATTACTCGGATCCAGCTGTTGCACAACCTGATCCAGTAGCGCCTTGGCTTCGTCGCTGACGGTCTCACGCAGCTGGCCGGCCGACATCTTCACCCGGTCGAGCGATTCCTGCAGCTGACGGGTACCCGGATCCCAGGCGTAACCGCGCCTGGCCCAGGCATAGGCACCTTTGTCGTGCGTCGTCAGCTCGATACGGTCGACACCCGAGTGCACGTAGAAGCGCTCCAGCTCGGCGGTCAGGGCCTTGGAGAAGCCCTGACCGCGCAGGTTCTCGTCCTTGATCACCACGCCCGTGTGATAAGCGACAAGATTGCCGTCAGCATCCCTGGAGAACGACCGCTGGATGGCCCCGATCCTGGTGTCGCCGTTGAAGATCCTCCCGGTCAGAAGAACCTCGTCCGTCAGGCTCTCTGCGTGCAGCTCGATCCGGTAGGGACCGTACCTACCGGACAGGTCCTCGGCGAGCTGACGGACCCGGGCATGATCAGACGCGTTGTCGACCACGTCGCCCAGGGGCTCGGCGTAGCGGGTGTCCACCACCCGCGTGGCCGGGTCCTGTGCACGGTATTCCGCCTGGCGCAGGAGGAACTCCGAATTACTCTGCGGGCCTTGAACGTTGCCGACAGCATCGGCGGCGTCGAGCTGCAGCGGCACGTCGACGGTCATCGGCCCGAGCGGGTCACCGTTGGTGCGCAGATAGCCGACGGCGGTCTGGTCCACCGCGGGCTGCCCCCAGTGCGGTGGCCAGCCCGAGTACTGGCGAGTGTGCGGGTCGTACAGCTGCACCTGACCGTTGACCTTGACGGCCAGGTAGGCGTGACCACCCTGTCGCCCGCCTGCCCACTGCGACGTCACCACGGCCACCCTCAGCGAGGGATCGCCCAGCAACGTCGCCTCGATCTCGTCGTACGTTGCGAACCGTGCATCGGAGCCAACCGCCTGGAACAACGCCCGCGCCGGCACACCGCGGCGCGACAGCCTGGCATCCAACCCGAACTTCCGGCCCTCGAACAACGAGGACAACTCCTCGGCGACCGTGACCGCACAGTTGGGAGGCCGGCGCCACAGGGCATTCCAGAATCGGCGGCCGCCCACGCGATCTCCGGCGGGTTCGACGGTGCGCAGCAACGGCGCGCGCCGACTCCGGCCCAACTCGGTGCGGTGCTGCTCGGTGGTGACGGCATCGGTACGCCCGGCAGCAATGCGACCCAGGTTTGTCGTCGCTTCCGTGTTCAGGAAATAAGCGTGACGAGTGCCACCGGTGAGCAGGCGGTTCATGGCGGTCGGCGGTTCGGCGGTGACCCGCACGGCGCCGAAAGATTGCATCGCCGGGTCGGTGCCGAGACCGATACCGAGGATCCGGCCGTTGGAGCCGGCGGTGCGCCCGCCCAGCGCGGTGACCACATCGCGGGATGACGACGCGGCGAAGACGTTCTCGGCACCGACGCCGAACTCACCGGCGGTACGCACCGGGCCTGCTCCGGGCGAGCCGACCAGGGTCACGGTGCGGACCTGACCGGCGAATCTGCCGTCCCGACCGGCGTATCCGGTGGTGGTCGACCCGTAGGAGTAGCCGAAGACATGGTTGCCGGTGAAGTGGCTGCCGTCGCCGGCGAGGGTGTCCCGGGCGGCGTTGAATGCCCTGATGTCGCTGTAGAGGATGTCGCCGCCGGTGCGGGCCATACCGTGCCCGGCGGCACGGACGATGTTCCAGCCGCTCGGGGCGTCGTATCCGACCCAGGCGATCGAGGCCGCCGACAATCCCGGGTTCTCCTGCTGCACGGCCTGCAGGTGATTGAGTGCGGATGTGGTGTTGAAGCCGAGCAGCGCATCCACCGTGGTGCCGACGCCCGGCACGTGCCAGGACACCGAGTCTGCGGTGTACGGGTCGGCGCCGTAGCTGAGCACAGCGCGCCCGTCGCCACCGAATTCTGATACATCGAACGCCAAAAGCATCGGAGGTGTCAGCCCGGCCCGTACCGCATCGCCATCCGCCTTGCGTATCGCGAGATCGAGTTTGTCCATCCGGCGCAGGAATTTCCGCTCGGCACGGGTCGGCCGCTCACCGCGATCCACCTTCGACTGAACGGCATCGGCTTGGTCGCGCAGTTGCCGCCGCACATTGCGGTTCGCGCGGTCACGGTCTGCCGCATTGATACCTTCGGCGTTGCCGATGTGCTGCGGGTACGCCGCGATGAGGTCGTTGCGCTGCACGTCATTGAGTGCGGACCACCAGCGGGCGTTGTTTGCCGCACGCACCGACGCCTCCTCGGACGGTCCCATCGGGTTGCGCAGTTCGTCGGGTCGGACCGGCGGAATCCGCCGCAACAAAGCATCTTCGGCTTTCCGCTGGAGCGCCTCGCTTCGTTCTGGTTCTGTTGCAGTGCTGACCCTTTCGACTTCGGCAGAGCCCTGCCGGGTTGCCTTTTCCCCCACCAGCGCATCGGTGCGGCCCGGATGATCGGTGGCGATCCAGTCCACGCCGAGGTCGCGCGCGAACTGCACATCAGCTTCGCTGTTGACCGTCCAGCAATAGGTGGCCAGGCCCCGCGCCGCCGCCGCGACGACGAGTTCGGGGTTGCTCCGCAGGGTGGCGATCGACGGGCCGATCGCGGTGGCGCCGACCAGTCCGGCCAGATACCTGGCCGACGGACCCAACAGCACCGTGGGGAGGTTCGGGGCAGCCATCCGCACCCGTAGCAACGCGTCGGGGAAGAACGAGATCACCGCCGCCTGAACCTGTTGGCCCGGGCCAGGTTTGGTCAACCCGTGGCGTTCCAGCACCGCGACGACCTCACGCTCGACCTTCCAGCCCTGCTGCGCCGGATGTTTGGTCTCGATGAACAGCCTCACCGGCTGGTCGGCGTCGAGCGCCAACTGGACGAACTCGTCCAGCGTCAGGATGCCGTGGCCGTCGAAGTCGAGTGCCTGCAGTTCTGCCAGTGTCATGTCGCCGACTCGACCGGTGCCGTTCGACGTCCGGTCCACGGTCTTGTCGTGGATCAGTACCAGCTCGCCATCCTTGGTGAGCCGGACATCGCATTCGAGGGCGTCCGCGCCCTGCCGCAGCGCTTCGGTGTACGCGGCCCGCGTCTGCTCCGGGAAATCGTGGGAGGCCCCGCGGTGGGCCACCACCCGGGATTCCGAACGCTCGGCGAGAGTCCGGGAGTCCGCCTGGGTGACAACGTGATTGCCGGTGAACGGTCCTGCCTCACCCAACGATTCGCGGGTCGCGTGGAAGGCGGCCAGGTCCTGGTGCAGCGCCCCGGTGTCGGCGCTGACCCAGGCGATGGCCGCCGAGTCCTGGGAGGCGGTGGTTTGCAGCCCGTCGAGCGCACGGGCCGTGACGGTGCCCAGCTGCTCGATCGATCCCCGCGCGGTCTGCCACGTCACGCTCGCGGCGTGGAACGGGTCGGCGCCGAAACTGATCACAGCATGGCCGCCGCCGTTGAAGGCCGAGATGTCCAATGCGAGCACCAGCGGGGCGTCAAGGCCGGCCCGCGCCGCGTCGGCGTCGGCCTTGTGCACCGCGAGGTCGAGCCGGTCGACGCGCTCCAGGAAGGCACGTTCTTCGCGGGTGACCGGACTGAACTCGTCGAGCTTTGTCCGGATGTAATCGGCTCGGTCTCGATAGTGCTGCAGTGCAGTGCGATTCGCGGTATCCCGGTCGGCAGCCGTCCTGTCGTCGACGTTTCCGTGTGCCAGGCCATCGGGAAGCCCCTGCACCCTGCCGATGGCGGCCGCGGCGAACTGGTTGTGCCACCGTCCCTTTTCGAATGGTATACCGTTTTTATCCAGATAGCCGACGGCGGTCTGGGCCACCGCGTCCTGTCCCCAGTGCGGGGGCCACCCCGAATACTGCCGGGTGTGCGGGTCGAAAAGCCGTACCTGGCCGTTGACATTTACCGCCATGTACGCGTGCCCGACGGGTTGGCCCCCGCTCCAGCGCGAGGCCAACACGGCCATGGTGCCCGAAGGTCTTCCCAGCAGCGTCGCCTCGATCTCCGCGTATGTCGCGAAATGGGCGCTGGACCCGAACGCCTTGAACATCGCCCGCGCCGGCGTACCGCGCCGTGAGGGCGCGACGTCAAGCTGGATGTTTCGGCCTGTCCGTGCCGACACTTCGGCCGCCAGAACCTGGGCACAGTCACTGCCCCGCGTCCAGCGTGGGATGCGGTTGCGTTGGTGTGTGTCGGTCGGATGCGGGACGCCGGGAGCATCGTCGAGGCGCATGAACGGTCGGCTCGCTGCGGGTTCTATGGTGCGAGAGCCGTTTTCGTCGACGGTACGGTGCAGTTCGGAGTGCGCGCCGTCGTAGTTCCCGGCGGCGATACGGCCGATGTTGGTCAGCGACTCGGTGCGGACCGCGTGTGTCGGGGTGACCAACCACTGTCGGGTGCCCGGACCGTCGGTCTCCAGGAAATCGAAATACGCGTTGTGGGTCGTCAGGGTATCTTTGCGGTCCATCGACTCCGGGAACTCACCGCTGACGCGCTGCGCCCCGAACGTGTCCATCGCCGGGTCGGTGCCGAGGCCGGTCCCGAAGCGTCCCATCGAATCTGGTGTCCGGCCACCCAGTCCCGTGACGAAGTCCCGCGACGACGAGACCACGAACACCCTGCCGTCGTCGAGGCCGAACTCACCGGCATGCTGCAATGACCCTGCACCCGGCGAACCGACCAGTGTCACCGTGGTGACGTGCGGGGCCAGTCGCCCGTCGACCCCGGCGTAGCCGGTGGTGGTCGAGCCGTACGAGTGGCCGAATACGTGATTGCCTCTGAAATGACTTCCGTCCCCGGCGAATGCATCCCGTACTGCGGTGAAGCTGCTGATATCGGTGTAGAGCATCTCACCGCCGCGTTCCGCCAAGGTGGTACCTGCCACCCGCAGCGACGCCGATCCGTTGGGTGCGTCGTAGCCCAGCCAGGCGATCGAGGCGGACGACAACGAGGGGTTCTCGGCGTGCACCGACTGCTGAATGTTCAACGCGCAGTGCATGATGTAGTCGAGCTTGTCCAGCTGCGAACCAAGACCGGGGACGTACCACGCCACCGCGTCCGCCGTGTACGGATCAGCTCCGAAGCTGACCAACGCACGGCCGTCACCGCCGAACGCGCCTATGTCCAGCGCCAGCAACAGTGGGCGGCCTTCCCCCGCCTGCTGGGAAGCCGCGTCCGCCCGTTGCAGTGCGGTTTCGAGTCGGTTGATCCGGAGCAGGAAGGCTTCTTCCTTCGGGGTGGGCTTCTGGCCCGCATCGATTTTCGACTGCACCTCGGCGGCCTGCCGGGCATGTTGCCGCAGCACCTCGCGATTGGCGTGATCCCGGACGGGGGAAGGGATGCCCTCGGCGTTACCGATCTGCTGTGGATACGCCTGCACGAGATCTCGGCGCTGCCCCTCTTCCAGCCCGGCCCACCAGGCCGTGTTCTGTCGAGCCAGGGCAACTGCCTCCGGTCCGGTGCCGAGCGGGTGGACCAGGCCGTCGGCGGTCAACCCCTCGCGCCGTTGTCTCAAAACCTCATTTGCCGACACCTGGACGTCTGACGGCACGGCCTCGCCAGGACGCCATCGGGGATTCCACGGGCGGCGTTCGCCCTGATCCACTTCGATGTCGCCGTCCAAATGCAAACTGCGACCGACGGCCGGTTCCACAGTGTGTCCGTCGACCAGATGGCGATGTTCTTCGCGCTGCAGATCGTTCGTTCGGCCCGCCGCGATCCGGCCGAAGTTGGCCCCAGATTCGGTGCGCACCGGCGGACCGTCGCCCTCATGTGCGTGGTGGTGGAAGTAGCTCTTGTGAGTTCCGAAGGTACGCACGGTATTCATCGCATCTGAGAACTGGGCGGCCACCCGCACAGCACCGAACTCTTCCATCGCCGGGTCCATACCCAGCCCCCGCCCGGCAATTCGACCGTCCTCGTCGGGCGTACGACCACCGAACGCGGTCACCGGGTCCAGCGAGGAGGATGCGACGAACACGTTGCCGGGATCGAGGCCGAATGCGCCGGCATGCCGAATCGGACCCGTCCCCGGTGAGCCGACAAGAGTCACCGTGGTGATGTCATGCTTCAGCCTGCCGTCGCTGCCCGCGTAGCTTGCCGTGGTCGAGCCGTAGGAGTGCGCGAAGATGTGATTGCCGCGGAACTGGCTGCCGTCACCGGCCAAGGTATTTCGTGCGGCGTTGAACGCCCGGATATCGCTGTACAGAATCTCGCCGCCCTTGCGTGCGAGCTCGGGGCCGACCACCCGACCGGCGGCTGCGCCGTTCGGCGCGTCATAGCCGATCCAGGCGATCGAGGTCGCGGCGAGCCCCGGATTCTCGTGCAACGTCGACTGGAGGTGGTTCAGCGCGTTGCGCATGTTCACTTCGAGCTTGTCGATCGTCGTCGCGAACCCCGGCACCAACCACGACACCGCAGCCGACTTGTACGGGTCTGCACCGAAACTCACGAGCGCACGGCCATCACCGCCGAACGCCGGCGGATCGAATGCCAGCACCAGCGGCTCATCGAGGCCGGCCTCCGCGGCTTCGCGCCCCATCCGCTCCAACCCGATGTCCAACCGGTTCACTCGCAACAGGTTCTTCAATTCGGTGTCGCTGGGCCGCACGCCGCGCTCGATCATCGATTGCACGTGTGTCCGATAGCGTTTGATGGCAAGGCGATTCGCCGCATCGCGATCCGTCGGCGGAATCCCTTCGGCATTGCCGATCCGGGCCGGGTACGTCCGGATCAACGCCCGTTGCTGGTCAGCCTCCAGAGATGACCACCACTTCGCATTGGCTTCGGCCCGCGCCGTGGCCACGGCATCGTTGGCCCGGTTCAGCGGGTTGACGATGCGGTCGATGTCGACCGGCGGAATCCGCAGCAGCAGAGCATCCTTGGCTTTCTCACGGTCGGCTCGGGTGTCGGCGTCGCTGCTGTCATCGATCGCGGCCCAGTCGGGTTCGGCGACAGTCTGCGCAGGGTCGACATCGATGTCGGATGCCCGCCACCGCGGGTTCCACCAGTTACGGCGCTGGCTGCCGCTGCGGGTCGCCGCGGGTTCGACGGTTTCGCGCCGGGTGCCGAAGAAGCGTCCTGGCCGCTCGGCCATCGTGCGGGGTGATTCGAACTCGATCCGGTCGATGTGTCCGGATGCGATGCGGCCGAGGTTGGCCAGCGATTCCGAGAGGACCGCGCGCGCCGGTGTGACCAGCCACTGCCGGGTGCCCGGGCCGTCGGTCTCCTGGAAGTCGAAGTACGCGTTGTGGGTGGCGGTGGTGTCCTTGCGGTCCATCGATGCCGGGAACTCGGCACGGATCCGCTGCGCGCCAAAAGTATCCATCGCCGGGTCGGTACCGAGCCCGCGTCCCAGGCGGCCGTGCGACTCTGATGTCCGCCCGCCCAGGCCGGTGACGAAGTCCCGCGACGACGACGCGACGAACACCCGGTCGGTACTGATACCGAAATCGCTGGCATGGTTCAGCGGGCCGGCACCCGGTGAGCCGATCAGCGTCACCGACTCGATGTGATCGGCCAGTCGGCCACCCCGGCCGGCAAAGCTGGTCGTCGTCGACCCGTACGAATGCCCGAACAGGTGATGGCCCCTGAAATGGCTGCCGTCACCGGCCAATGCATCCCGCGCCGCATTGAACGCGCTGATGTCGGCGTGCAGGATGTCCCCGCCGGCCTCTGCCAGGTCTGTGCTCCCGACCCGAAGAGTCGCTGAACCGTTCGGAGCGTCGTAGCCCAGCCAGGCGATCGAGGCCGCCGATATCGACGGGTTTTCGGTGCGCGCCGACTGCAGGATGTTCAACGCGCAGTGCATGATGTAGTCGAGCTTGTCGATCTGCGCCCCCAAACCGGGCACGTAACGCAACACCGCATCCGCGGCGTACGGGTCGACGCCGAAACTCACCAATACCCGGCCGTCTCCGCCGAAGGCCGGCGGATCGAATGCCAGGATCAACGGCTCTCCCACGCCGGCCTGCCGGGCCGCCGCGCCCGCGCGTTGCAGGGCGCTTTCGAGCTTCTTCACCCGGAGTAGGAAGTCGAGCTGTGTGTCGTCCGGCTTGGTACCAGCGGTGATCAGCGCTTGAACATCGGCCGCGCGGTCCAGATAGCGCTGCAACACACGGCGATTGGCTTCATTGCGAACGCCGGCGGGGATGCCATCAGCGTTGCCGATCTGGAAGGGGTGCTCGTTGACGAGCGCCTGCTGATGGACTTCCGACAATCCCGACCACCAGACCGCGTTGGCACGGGCCCGAGCCGCCGCCTGCGGCTCGTCTCCAAGCGGGGTGGACAAGTTGTTGAGTGCGGTCTCCGGATCGCGTTGATCTCGTTGCTGAAGAGCGTCTTTCACCTCGTCACTGATGGTTCGAGTGACCTCGCCCGGATGCCACCGAGGATTCCCGAGCCGCCGCGCCCCGGGCTGATCGGTCTCGGTGTCGCCGTCCAGTCGCAGCGCCCGCCCCTCTGCGGGTTCCACTGTGCGTCCGTCGACAATCCGACGACGCTCTTCCCTGTGCAGTCTTTCGTTGTGCCCGGCGGCGATCCTGCCGAAGTTGGCCAACGATTCCGTACGTACCCGCGGATCGGCGTCGCCCTCCATGTACCGGTAGTAGCTTCGGTGGGTCCCGACGCTGTCGCCGTCGTTCATCGATGCCGGGAACTGTGCAGTAACCCGCACTGCCCCAAACTCGTTCATCGCCGGATCCATGCCCAGGCCGCGTCCGGCGAATCGACCGTCCTGCCCGGGCACGCGCCCGCCCAGACCGGTGACCGGATCCAGCGAGGATGAGGCGACGAACACGTTCTCGGGCTCGATCCCGAACCCGCGGGCATGTCGCATCGGACCCGCCCCCGGCGAACCCAGAAGCGTCACCGTGCGGATGTCGTTGGCCAACCGCCCGTCTTGGCCGGCGTAGCTCGCGGTAGTCGAGCCGTACGAGTGGGCAAAGATGTGATTGCCCCTGAACCGGCTGCCGTCGCCGGCCAAGGTGTCGCGTGCAGCATTGAACGCCCGGATGTCGCTGTACAGAATCTCGCCGCCCCGGCGTGCGAGCTCAGGGCTGACAACTCGACCGGTCGCCGCACCATTCGGCGCGTCATAGCCGATCCAGGCGATCGACGACGCGGCCAGGCCCGGACTCTCCTGAAGTGTCGACTGCAGATGGTTCAGCGCATTGCGCATGTTCCCTTCGAGCTTGTCGATCGTCGTCGCAAATCCGGGAATCAGCCACGACACCGAGTCCGCCGCATGCGGGTCAGCCCCGAAGCTCACGATCGCCCGGCCGTCACCGCCGAACACCGGCGAATCGAATGCCAGGACCAGCGGCGCGTCGAGGCCTGCCTCCGCGGCTTCGCTCTCCATCGTCTCCAGCGCATTCAGAAGGTTGTTCATCCGCCGCAGCAATTTGGTCTCACGCTTGGTGGGCTTCTCGCCACGACTGATCTTGCTCTGCACAAAATCTCGGGCGTTCCTCATCGCGAGGCGGTTCGCCTTGTTGCGGGCCTTCGATGGAATTCCCTTGGAATTACCGATCTGCCTCGGATACGTCTGTATCAACGCGTCGCGCTGCACTTCGGACAAGCCGGCCCACCATCGCACGTTGTCCTGGGCCCGGGCCGCGGCTTCCTCTGCCTTCCCCAACGGGTTGGTCACCTTGTCGATCGTGACCTCTGGATCGCGCTGCGCCAGAGCGTCCTTCGCGATGGTGCTGGTAGTCGGCTCGACGTTGGTGTGTTCGGGAGGATCGGCCGGAGCTTCTGTCTCAGAAGACGGTTCGAGTTGCAGGCCGGGGTTGTCCCGATCGGCCCCAAAGGCTTCGGCGGCGGGATCTACACCCAGGTTCACCTCGACGACCGGTGTCCGTCCGTTGAGCACGGCGGGCAGCTCTCGCGCCGACGACACGACGCGTACGTTGTCGGCACCAAGCCCGAACTCGGCGGCGTGGCGCACCGGCCCTGTCCCCGGCGAGTCGGTGAAGGTGATGCTGCGAATATCGTGTGCCAGCCGACCATCTCGACCGGCATAACTGACAGCGGTCGTCCCGTAGTCCTGGGCGAAGACATGGTTCTCGCTGAAGTGGCCGCCGTCGACGGCCAAGGTGTCACGCGCCGCGTTGAACGCCCGGATATCGCTGTACAGGATCGCGCCGCCTTCGCGGGCGAGCTGGTGTCCGGCGGCTCTCCACCTACTCCAGCCGCTGGGTGCGTCATAGCCGAGCCAGGCGATCGAGGCAGCTGATTGGCCCGGATTAGCCTGGCGTGTGGCCTGCAGATGGTTGATGGCGTTGTCCATGCAGGCGCCGATCCGGTCGATCGTCATGCCCTGCCCGGGCACGTGCCACGCCACCAAGCCCGCTTGATACGGATCGGTGCCGAAACTGACGACGGCGCGACCCCGGCCACCGAATTCCGACGCATCGAAGGCCAACAGCAACGGACCGTCGATTCCCGCGTCCCGGGCTCGGGACTCCGCCTCGGCGAGCGAGCTCTGGATCCGCTCCAGTCGTGCCAACATCTTGCTCTGCGCTCTGGTGAGACGATGTCCGTTGTCCCGCCAGGACTCCAACTGTCTGCGCTGGTCCTTCAGCAGCCTCTCGTTCGCCTCATGGCGCGCCTTGGGCGAGATGCCCTCTGCGTTGCTGATCAGCTGCGGGTGCACGTCGATCAGGGCTCGCTGTTCGGCTCCCGAGAGCGCAGCCCACCAGGTGGCATTGACGCGGGCCCGCGCGTCGGCAGACTCCATCAACCCCAACGGGTTCCGCAACTCGCCGCCGTCTTCCTGAACCCCCCGCTTGGCGAGCGCCTGATCGGCAAGGTCGCTCTGCGGTGTGACGGCTTGCCACTGCTCACCGGGCGTCTGGTCCCGCGTGCCCTGCACGTCACCGACCGCGATCGCCGCGTCGAGATCGTCGGGTCGCGCTCCGAGCTCGTCGCGCGGATTGCCCTGTGCATCAAGATAACCGACGGCGGTGACAGACACCGCGCTCTGCCCCCAGAACGGCGGCCAGCCCAACCGTTCCCCTTGGTGAAGCAGGTAGACGTCCGTGCCGTCGTAGACCGCCACGTAGGCATGCCCACCCCGCCGCTGTCCGTCACCGGCCCACGCAGATGTGATGACCGCGGCCGAGCCGGGATCCATGCCCCGCAGCGTGGCCTCGATCTCGTCGTAGTCGGTGACGAAGTCGGCCCGGGACCCGGTGGCCTCGAACAAGACCCGCGCCGGCATTCCGGTGGGCGACGCCTCACCGTCGATCAGGTACGGCCGGTTGAAATGGTGTGACAGATCTTGCGCGGCGTCGAAGAGGCAGTTCTGATCGCCCCGCCTCGGGCCGTCCTCCTCCGTGACCTCCGACGTGACGTTCGTGGGTGCGACATCCTCGCCGATGGGCTGTGTGGTGTCCCGGGCGTTGCTCTGGACCCGCGCGGCAGGCACACCGGCAACCTGCGACTCCGGCCCGACAGGCTGCGCTGTCGGTGTTGCCCGCCTGGCATCTGTTGTCTTCGAATCAGCCTTTGCAGCAGGTGATTTAGTAGCCTGATCCGGCGTAGCGGGCGACGTGTTGACCGAGGCGGGCACAGTGGGTGTCGTACCCGGAGTCGCTGTGCTCGTCGGAGATGCCTGCATACCGCCGACAACCGGCCCTTGCTGCCCGGGGTCTTGCTGCACGGGATCAGCGGCCACATCGGACACTTGCGCGACGTCAGCGACCGGCGCGACGTCCGTTACCGGCCCGGCATCAACCGAGGCCGCTACGGCGTCGGTTGAAACATCGGCTGAAACGTCGGGGCTGGAAGCCTCCGCGACCGGGGCGCCTGCGACCGACACATCGGCCGCCGGCCCTGCGACGTCCGGATCCGGGCTGAGCGTGGCGGTGTGGGTGGGCTCCGCGGCCTGTTGCGGATCGGCCTGTTGCGGATCGGCCTGTTGCGGATCGGCACGCTGGGTGTCAGTTTCAACATCGGTATCGGAATAGGCATCGACGTCGTTGTTGGTGTCGGTTTCAGCATCCGTGCTGGTGACGGCTTCAGCGTCAGCTTTGTCGGGTTTCTCTGGCGCCTCAGAGGTTTCCTGATCCGCCGAATGGTCAACGGTGTCTTTCGTTTCGCCATTTCGGGGCGCTGACTTCGAATCAGACTGCGGAGCAACGTTGGTCGTCGGCCCGCTGCCGCCGCGACCCAGTCCCGCCTTGGGTGGAGGGGCCGCCGGTCCGGCAGATTCGCCCTTCCGGTCCTGGCTGGTGTCAGTCTCACCGTCGTCTTCGCTGTCCTGCTTGCCGGTGTCGAATTCGCCGTCCGGGTTTTCGCCGCGCAGCCCGACGTTCGGCGGCTCAAGCTGTGTTCTGGCCGTCGGACTCGTGGTGTTCGGGGTGGGGTGATGGCCCAGGCCCGCACCCCTGAGCCCACCGATACTGGTGGTGGTCGAGCCGGCCAGGATCGACACGGTGTCGAACTCTCCGCCGACCGACAACGTGCCTGCCACATTGCCGACCAACCCGGCGGTGAACATGACAGTCCCGCCCTTGGCCGCGCGCATGAGCCGGTTGCGGCCGAGCCCCAGTGTGCGCCCCATCGGCACCGCCGAGGCTCCGCCTGCTCCACCACCGACTGCCGAGGAAATCGCGGTTTGCTTGAACCGGTCCCACCGGTAACCAGCGTGCCCATTATTGGCCTGGATGCCCTGGACGATCCCCTCCTGCAGGAGGCCCTGCCCCAGCTCCTCGAAGGTTTCCTGAATGGTCTCCTTCAGAATCTGGCTCATCAACTGCCTACGGAACAGTCGGTCAACCATCGTCTTCGTCAGCAATTCGCGCATCCTGGCCACAACGCGTTGCAACGCCGCCATGACGATCCGGCGGATCGCCTGCATCGTCGTCATCTCGATCACCGGTATTGCCGCTGTCGACGCGCCCATCGTGGGACCCGACATCGAAAGGGAATACGAAATTTCGGCGGCGGCCAAGATCAGGCCGACGATGATCGAGAGCTTGCTGTATTCGATCTCGGTTGCGAAATTGGCGGCCCCCTCGCCCATTCCCGCAATGCCCTGGGCAAGTTTCTCCACGGTGTAGTCACCGTCGAACAGCATCGCGAACTGCTTCTCGGCAGCCTCGGCCGTGTCGCCGAACAGTACCGACATCGTCTCGCCGCGGACCCTGTCCAAATCTGGGATGAGTTCCTGCAGCGCTTCGGCCGCGGACTGATAATGCTCGCCTATCCGGCGGGTGCGGGTCTCGCTACCTTGGGGCCACTCGCCCCCCGCGAGATATGACACCCATTGGTACTGGGGCGGGATCTCGATGTCCATAAGCGAATCGGTGTGGCAGGTGGCCTATCCGGCGCACCACTCCGCGGTGTCGGCGCTACGCCTGATCGTTTTGCTCGAAGGAGTCCGCAGAGCCCTTCAAACCGTCCGAGTAGTAGTCGAGCAGATCGGTCTTGACGACCACGGAGCCGTCGACCCAATCCTTTTGCGCCAGATACCCTCCGCCACCTTTCGCGAACCCATCGCCCATCTTGTCGTCACCCCACGAGGCACCTTCGGCCACCAGATTCGATTGCAGGGATGACAGCACTTCCTTCATTCGGACGCTGACATCATTTAGGTTCCTCGAAGTCGCCCGGAGATCAGAAGGTCCGACACCCAACTCCTCGGCCATCGATTCAGCTCCTCACGGTGGGGAAAGCGGATTCGTCCCGGTCGTCGCGCTCCGGCGCATGTGCTTGGGCGGCCGCATCTTCGTGGCCGAATACTGCGTCGGTCAGGTCTCGTAAGTCGGGCGCACCGTCGACGATGTCGGATAGTGACGGCAACATCTTGCGGCGTTCGCTGATCGGCATCATCAGGGCTGCCGCCCGCTGCGCCACGATGTGCGCCGCGGACTGCGCAGCCGCGGTGACGTGGCCGCCGAGTTCTTCGAGTTCGTACTCTTCGAGATACGACTCGTCGATCACGGTCTCGATGACATGGCCCCGAGCGTCGACCGTCACCTCGACCAAGCCATCGGCCGCCTCAGCGCGTGCGGTGAGCTGCTCTTGCTCGCGCTGCACCGCAGCGATATCGGCCATCTGCTCGGAGACCAAGGCCAGCACCTCGGTCATCTGATGCCGGAGGGCATCGTTACTCATTCGGGCCAGTGTTCCAGATCCACACAGGCGTTGCCACGCCCTTAGTCGAATTCGATTCCCGCCGACCATATTTGAGCGTTCGAACAATTACGCATGCGAAATTGCCATCCTCGCAATGTCACTCACATCGCAATTTGCCACCGGCGCGTAGATAACCGACATCAACTCGATAGTCCGTGTCTCCCGCCGATAGCTCCCATACCCTTGGCCGTTCCAGGCCTTCTTTGCCTCATGCGAGGAGCGGGGTTGGTCACCGGTACTGGGGTCCACCACGCAGCCGAGGAAACTTTTCCGCCACTGCAGCAGCCAGTTCCAGGTAGGCCTGGAGAGTGGCTGGGTCCAGCAGGTCGAAGTCGACGTCGGCGCCCTCGGCCAGGTGCGGATCGAACGGGATCATGTGCACCGAGCGGCATCGGGCTTGGAAATGTTCGTAGACCTTGTCCAGTTTGAGCTTGGCCGAACCGGGACGGGACGCGCTGAGCACCACATGGGCTTCGCGGACCAACGCCGAGTGTCCGTGCTGCATGAGCCAATCCAACGTTGCCGACGCACTGCGGGCCGCGTCGATGGCGGGCGAGCTGACCAACACGATCGCATGTGCCAGATCGAGCACACCCGCCATCGCCGAATGCATGATGCCGGTGCCGCAGTCAGTGAGGATGATGTTGTAGTAGCGACGCAGGACACTGACGGTGCGGCGGTAGTCGGATTCGCCGAACACTTCCGAAACCGCGGGCTCCTGCTCGCTGGCCAGCACTTCCAGTCGGCTGCCCGCCATCCGGGTGTGCCTACGCACGTCGGCGTAACGCTCGATGTTGGGATCCGACAGCAGGTCACGCACCGTGGACTCGCTCGACACGTCCCGCACCCGCTCGGCCAGCGTTCCGCGGTCCGGGTTGGCGTCCACCGCGATCACCCGGTCGTGGCGCATCATCGACAACGCCGAGCCCAATCCCAAGGTCGTGGTGGTCTTTCCGACACCGCCCTTGATCGAGAGCACGGCGATTCGGAAGTCGCCCGCGATCGGCTGGCGGATCTGGGCCAGCAGGTCTTCGTGTTCCCGCTCCTTGCGCGATTCACCAGGGCTGACCCGCCCGGCACTCGCGAGGTGTACGGCCCGGCGCCATCCGGAATGCGGTGCGTTGCGGGAGCGGTTGAGGATGCCGGCGTCGTCGAGCGACGGCGGCACGGGCGAG